>NZ_CP187112.1:227500-417500 GCF_050613275.1 Anoxybacillus dikiliensis | reverse complement strand
GGATCGGAATGTTGTCAACAAAAACGGTACAAGTCGTCTGTCCTTCATGCAATAAAGTAACAAAAATGTTAGGACGGGTCGATGTATGTATGTACTGCAATGAGCCACTTACTCTTGATCCAACACTTGAAGGAAAAGAGTTTGATGAAAAATATAACCGAAAAACAAGAAACAAAAAAAGCTGATAGCCGCGTCGCTACCAGCTTTTTTAATGATGCCCTTTTTGACAGTCTGGACACGTTCCGTAAATCTCCATCCGATGGTGACTAACTTTAAATCCTGTCACATGCGCCGCTAAATCTTCGACTTCATCTAAGCCCGGGTAATGAAAATCAACAATTTTTCCACATGTTTCACAAATCACATGATAATGATGTGTCGTAACAAAATCAAACCGACTTGAAGCATCTCCGTACGTTAGTTCCTTTACAAGCCCGACTTCTTTAAACACACGCAAATTGTTATACACAGTTGCGACACTCATATTTGGAAATTTTCCTTCCAAAGCTTTATAAATTTCATCCGCTGTTGGATGGGACATTGACTGAATCAAATATTCGAGTATCGCATGACGTTGCGGTGTAATACGGACGCCGGTTTCTTTCAACGTATGAAGCGCTTCTTTTAGTTGATGTGCGTGCGTCACCGTCATGCACCTCACTTTCATTTATAAAAATTATAATTATTACTTTATAATTTTTATAAATAGTGTACAAAAAAATGAAACGGTTTGTCAATTGTATTTTTAGGTAAGAAAAAAGGCGATCCTTTAAAGAATCGCCGCATACATATTTGAGGAGGTGTGTGCTCTACTATATCGTACGCAACGATCGTTTTATTTGTTTGAGCCAACCGCCTCTTTTAAAGCGTTTAATACTTCTTCGACATGCCCATTTACTTTTACTTTTCTCCACTCTTTCACGATTTGACCGTTTGGATCGATTAAAAACGTCGAACGTTCAATGCCCATATACTCTTTCCCGAAATTTCTCTTTAACTTCCATACGTCATACGCCTTTGCTACGTCTTGTTTTTCATCGGAAAGAAGTAAAAACGGTAGGCTATGCTTTTCGATAAACTTTTTATGACGCTCAAGGGAATCAGGACTAATACCGATGACAACCGCTCCGAGCTCAGTCAACGTTTCATAATGATCACGAAAATGGCAAGCTTCTGTCGTACATCCCGGCGTCATATCTTTTGGATAAAAATATAAAACGACATACTTCCCATGAAATTGCGATAACGTCACGTTTTCCCCATTGCTTGCTGGCAATGTAAAATCAGGCGCTTTCATATTTCTCCTCCTACCTTCTTTCTACATCCATCACTGTTCGAACAACAAAAGCGGCAGGCAGCGCATAGCCGAGCAACGCTTCGACCATCGCAATCCACCGACCGATTCCAATCGGCACAACATCCCCATAGCCGACCGAAAGCAAAGTGACTGCACTAAAATATAGACTTGTTTCGACACATTGCAAAAAGTTAGAAGCCTCTATATTCTTCCCATTTTCCATCATAACAACATGTCCATTTATATGCAAAATCGTATATACAAGCGCAAAGCCAATCATCGTCGTTGAATACATAAATAAAATGGCAATAAAGTTTTTTATCGAAATGATAGAACGTTTCGTCTGCCAAAAAGAAAAAAAACTCATACATATGATAAATGCAATAATCCCAATCCATATATACGCCACAACATCCCCTCCTGTCCTCATATATACGAGAGGATGTTTAATTTAATTCCCGGCACCACGATAACGTTTGACGCCTGCATTCCATAACAGCACCGACAATGTAAAACAAACAATTCCCATCACCGGCGTCAAAAACGAGTACGTATACCATTCCGCTTTACGCAAAAAATACGCTGACGGATATACACCAACAAACGCAAACGGCAAAACCCATGTTAAAATGTAGCGAATAACGCGATTGTAAATATCGACAGGGTATCTTCCATAGTTTCCTATATTATACATCATCGGCATAATCGAACTGCGCGCATCAGACCAAAAACTAATGCTTGCTAATGAAATAAAAATACCTGCGTAAACGAACGTCCCTCCTAAAACGAACAACACAAATACAATAGGATCGTACCAATGAAACGATAAATGTAATCTTGATGCGGCATACCCCATAACAACTAAACCAGTAATTCCTCCAAGAAGTGACTCTAACTCCATTCGTTCAAGCACAATTTGGAACAAACTATGCACAGGACGGGTTAATACGCGATCCATTTCCCCACGGACAATATATCTTTCATTAAAATCCCAAATATTAAAAAACGCAGCAAACAAAGCAAAAGGAACTAAAAAGAAGCCGTAGATGAAAATAATTTCATCGCGCGTCCATCCGTTTAATAATTGCGTATGTCCAAATACAACAAGGATAAAAATTAAATTCACCCCTTGAAACATTAAATCAGACAAAAACTCAACAACCAAATCGGTACGATATTGCAACTTTGTTTTTACATATTGACTCATATATTGAAAAAAAATCGATATATAAAACATATGTTCACCCCCCTTGAATGATAAGTTTTCGTTTGGCTGCTTTCCATAATACGTAAATCGGCACAATTAATACGACGCACCAAACCGCTTGAAACATCATTCCTTTCATCACAGCATCCCCTGTAAAGCTTTCCGTAAAAATCATGCTTGGAATGTAACTAATCGCTTGAAACGGCAAATAGTGCATCACATGTTGCGCCCACTCGGGATAAAAACTAATCGGCAAAATAAGCCCCGAAAATAAATCAATAACAAATCGTTTGGCGCGAAGCAACCCTTCTCCATTTAACGTAAAAAACGTGACCATCCCAGCTATTAAATTGAGCTGAGAGTTAATGATAAAACTGAGTATTGTCGACAAGACGAAATATGCCCATGTATGCGCGTTCGTTGTAAATTGAAGCGAAAATACGAAAGTAACAATGAGCATCCCCGGTAATGAAAAGAAAAACAATCGAAAAATTCCCTCGCCAAGCCCTTGCATCGTC
This sequence comes from Anoxybacillus dikiliensis, assembly GCF_050613275.1. GTDB lineage: Bacteria > Bacillota > Bacilli > Bacillales > Anoxybacillaceae > Anoxybacillus. The sequence goes on along the minus strand of NZ_CP187112.1, from coordinate 414,478 downwards.
TTCATAACTAAATAGTTGTACGGGCGAATAAGTTCAATCGCTACTTTTCCTTCCCGAATTTCCATCGCAATTTCACGATCAATGTTATTAAAATAAAACGCTCTTGCCATCCAAGCGATCGCGACATATGTCGTCATTTGTTCAACTGTCATTCCTTGAATAGATGGCTGTCCTCCATAAATGGCGGACCATAAAAAATAATACGCGCCAATATTAATACTATAAATAAAAATACCGCTATAATAATTCGTGCGATAAGCTAACATCATTAAAAAACGCATACGAATCATTTCAATGTATTTACCCATGATGAATCCCTTCTTCATAAATGTTGCGAATAATTTCTTCCGTCGATACTTCACGAATGTGAATATCTTTTAATTCATAGGAAGAAACGACTTTTCCAATGACATGTGCCATATCTGTGGCACGAACATGCGCAATCCAACTATATCGATCTTCCCCTTGTTCCCACGTCGCATCAACAAGTAGCATAAGCTCTTCTTTTGAGACGATATCGCGAAATTGAAAATGAATTTGCTTTCCTTCTCCCCAATTTTGCTTTAAACGTTGCAATGATCCATCGTAAATGATTTTTCCTTCGTCAAGCATAATGACGCGTTCACAAAGCGCTTCAATATCTGTCATATCGTGCGTCGTTAATAAAATCGTCGTGTTGTATTTTTCATTAATTTCTTTTAAAAATTGACGAATTTTTAACTTTACAAGCACATCTAAACCGATCGTCGGCTCATCTAAAAATAAAAGTGGTGGATTATGAATGAGCGCAGCTGCTAATTCACAGCGCATTCGCTGTCCGAGCGATAACTTGCGCACAGGCTTATCAAGCAACGGACCAATATCTAACGTTTCAATCACGTGATCCATATGCTCGCTATAATCTGGATCAGAGACACGATATACTTTTTTCAACAATCGAAACGACTCTTGCACGGCGATATCCCACCATAATTGTGATCGTTGCCCAAACACAACGCCGATCGTCTGCACGAAACGTTCCCGCTCTTTATGCGGATTCATTCCATTTACAACGACTCGTCCAGATGTCGGCGTTAAAATTCCTGTTAACATTTTTATTGTCGTCGATTTACCTGCCCCATTTTCTCCAATGTAGCCAACCATTTCCCCTTGTTTAACAGTAAACGAAATATCGTCCACAGCTCGAATTATTTTATAGTTTCTCGTAAACAAATCACGAAACGCACCAGCTAAACCGGAGCGGTTAGAGTATGACTTAAATTCTTTACGTAGTTTTTCTACTTCAATCGCATACATGTTCCTCACCTCTCATGAAATCACTATTTAATAGTGTAACGAAAATGTTTCAACTCAACAAATGGTGTGCTCAAATAAATGTGATAAAATAAACACCGTAAAACAATTTTTACATAAAAGGAGGAGGCTTCGCGTGAATTTTACGAAGTCTGAACAATTATATCAAGAAGCGCTTAAGCATATTGTCGGTGGCGTCAACAGTCCCTCGCGTTCATATAAAGCAGTTGGAGGCGGTGCACCCGTCGTGATGGAAAGAGCGCAAGGGGCATACTTTTGGGATGTAGACGGCAACAAATATATCGATTATCTAGCAGCGTACGGCCCTATTATTACCGGACATGCCCACCCCCACATTACAAAAGCAATTCAGCATGCAGCCGAGAACGGTGTGTTATACGGAACTCCGACACCGTATGAAATTACGTTTGCAAAAATGTTAAAAGAGGCCATCCCTTCCCTCGAAAAAGTACGTTTCGTCAACTCAGGAACAGAGGCGGTTATGACGACGATTCGTGTCGCGCGCGCTTACACTGGCCGCGATAAAATTGTAAAATTTGCAGGTTGCTATCACGGACATTCCGATCTCGTTCTTGTTGCAGCCGGTTCTGGCCCATCTACATTAGGAACACCTGACTCAGCGGGCGTGCCAAAAAGCATCGCTCAAGAAGTCATTACTGTTCCTTTTAATGACGTAGATGCTTTTAAACAAGCGATGGATCGTTGGGGAAGCGAAGTAGCTGGCGTTCTCGTTGAACCAATTGTCGGTAACTTCGGGATCGTCGAACCGAAACCAGGCTTTTTACAAGCGATAAACGACATCGCCCATGCAGCTGGCGCACTTGTCATTTATGATGAAGTGATCACTGCTTTCCGTTTTATGTATGGCGGTGCTCAAAACTTGCTTGGGATCGAGCCTGACTTAACGGCACTCGGAAAAATTATCGGCGGTGGTTTACCAATCGGTGCATACGGCGGTAGAAAAGACATTATGGAACAAGTAGCTCCGCTTGGACCCGCTTACCAAGCAGGAACGATGGCGGGAAATCCTGCGTCCATTTTAGCAGGTATTGCTTGTTTAGAAGTATTACAACAAGAAGGCGTGTATGAACATCTCGATCACCTCGGTGCGATGTTAGAGGCTGGCATTTTAACACACGCGAAAACATACGATATTCCTATTACGATTAACCGCCTAAAAGGAGCGCTCACTGTATACTTCACGACAGAAAAAGTAGAAAACTATGAACAAGCGGAACGGACAGATGGAGAGATGTTCGCAAAATTTTTCAAACTTATGCTTCATCAAGGCATTAATCTCGCCCCTTCGAAATATGAAGCATGGTTTATTACATTAGCCCATACAGAAGAAGATATTGAATATACAATCGAAGCGGTAGGACGCGCATTTAAATCCTTAAAAAATGAATAAATATACAATCATAACGAGGGAGGAAATCCATTCCTACCTCGTTTTTTATGTTCAAAAACAATGTAAACGCTTACATCATTCATGAACGTTTTGTTACATGAACTGAATATTATATCCAAAAATATGAATAAATAATTGATTTTCTTTTGCAAACATGCTAATATAGACTATAAAATTCAGAAAATTTTATTTCTTAAAAAAGTTTTGTGTAGGAGGTGGCGAAGGCGAGAAGCGAGCAATAAGCCGCTTACAAGCCGCATGCTATGAAACAACAGTGGAATCCAACTTCATTTCAACATTTTTATGAACACGAACACGATGCGTGTGGAATTGTCGCTGCGGTTGAAAAACGACGCATTCCGACAAAGGAAAACATTACAACATGTATTAACGCCCTCGTCACAATGAATCATCGCGCTGGATTCATCAATGGTGAAGGAGACGGCGTCGGTATTCATATTGACATTCCGAAAGCGCTTTGGAAAGAAAAGTTTGTTGCCGCCCATCTGGATCCTCAACTCGTCGACCGCGACGATTTTATTGTTGGCCATATATTTATTACGCGAACAACGAATGTCGAAGAAAAAAAAGCACGTATACGTCAATTGTTTGATCAATTTCATCTCACTCTCATTTTTGAATCTGATCGCGTGACCTCTTCTTCAGCGCTCGGTCCAATCGCTTTACGGGAAGAACCTGTATTTTGGCAAGTAGCCCTTTTACCAAACAAAAACGAAACGTTATCTAAAACATTATTTGAATTAACGGTTGAAATCGAGAAAGATGAACATATTCATGTCGCTTCTCTTAGCAACCATCACGCCATTTACAAAGTGATGGGGGCTGGAGATATTTTGCCAAAATATTATCACGACTTAGCCAGTCCGCTTGTCGCATCTACGATGACACTTGGCCATAATCGCTATTCAACAAATACACTATCAAACTTTTTCCGTGTACAACCGTTTAGCGTCTTAGGTCATAATGGTGAAATTAACACGATTGCCAAACTACGTGAAGAGGCAACAATGATCGGTGTTCCATTGACAAACGGCGGAAGCGATTCACAAGACTTGAGCCGAACGATGGAAACACTTATTTATCGTAATGGCTATACGTTATTTGAAGCAATGGACTTTTTATTCCCGCCAATTATAAACGAAATAAAAAACTATCCAGCACATTTACAAGATTTATATACTTACATTCGCGAAGCTTGGGGACATTTCGCCCAAGGACCTGCAGGCATCATTTCTCGCCATGCAGATGAAGCAGTATTTAGCGTCGATGCGCTCGGATTGCGTCCGCTTTGGAAAATTGAAACAGAACACCGTTACGTATTTGCATCTGAGCCAGGCATTATTCCTGTGTGCGAATACACAGGGGAACCAAAACCGCTCGCACCGGGAGAAAAAATCGGATTAAAATGGCAAGCGGATGGAGCAATTCGTGTGTATGAATACGCAGATTATCAACAAGAAGTATACAATCGTATTCGAAATCGTTTAAATATCGAGAATATGCGCCAACGTCTCCAAACGCCAACGTTAAAAACATACGTACTTATGGCTCAACCAACAAAAGTGCATAACGGGCAATACGCTGCATTTGGTTGGGACCGCGAACATATTCAATTGCTCGAACAAATGGCAGAAAAAGGCGCAGAACCTATTCGCTCGCTCGGCCACGATGCTCCGCTTGCAGCGATCGATCCTGAGCGAAAAAATATTGCTGATTTTATAAAAGAAAGTGTGGCTGTTGTAACCAACCCTGCCATTGACCGCGACCGCGAAACAGAACATTTTTCTACACGCGTTGTCGTTGGAAAACGACCAAGTATCGTCTCAAATGAGGAACATCCTTACACCGTTGAGCTTCTTTCACCTATTTTAATCGAAGGAAAACTCGGAAATGAATGTGCAGAAACGTTACAGCAACCATCATACGACCAACTCGTTCATACATTTGAAGAAAAACAATTGACGTACTTTATATCAGCCACGTTTTTTGAACATGAAACGATTCCAATGGCGCTTGCCCGTTTAAGCGAAGAAGCGTGCGCGGCTGCTGCGAACGGAAAAACGTTGCTTGTCATTGACGATGCAAAAGCGCATCAAAATGGTCATTTATGGATCGATCCACTTCTTGTTATATCGGCGATCGATCAAGCGTTAACAAAAGCACAATTGCGAAGAAACTGTTCGCTTCTTCTTCGTTCTGGAGCGATTCGTTCGTTGCATGATTTCATCGTTGCATACGGACTTGGCGCAAACGTCATTAGCCCATATTTAATGTTTGCGACAGTGGCTGATTCGTCCACTCGACCAGCGATTCATTTGTTCCAAGCGTTAAATAAAGGGCTTGAAAAAGTCATTTCAACGATTGGTATTCATGAATTACGCGGATACAGCCGTCTCTTTTCATCAATCGGCTTGCATGAAGAAGTCGCAGCTGTATTAAATATTGTTAACTTTTTTGGTTCTGATTCGCTTGCCCAAAATTTTGAAGCATTAAAACAAGACGCCATCGCACGCGCAAACGACTTTGAAACAGAACAGGCAAAGTTGCGAAAGACATTTCACGTCTTTCCACGCATTTGGAAAGCGATTGGTGAGGTGGCACAAACAGGCTCATACGATCAATATCGTGAAAAATTGACGGAAATCGAAACAGAAACGCCAACAGCTATTCGTCATTTAACAGATTTAAAACAGGCCGATGTGCCAGCTAAAAAAGAACACGTGGACATTTCTGTCGGTGAACATAGCTTACCTTTTGTGATCGCTTCGATGTCATTTGGTTCACAAAACGAAATTGCGTTTCGCGCTTATGCAGAGGCGGCGAACCGTCTGAACATGATTAGCTTAAACGGTGAGGGTGGCGAAATTAAAGATATGCTCGGCAAATATCCGCGCACGCGCGGACAACAAGTCGCTTCTGGACGATTTGGCGTCAATGCTGAACTGCTGAACTCATCGAATTTACTAGAAATTAAAATCGGGCAAGGAGCAAAGCCGGGTGAAGGTGGTCATTTGCCTGGTTCGAAAGTGACAGCTAAAATCGCTGAAGCACGGAACGCAACGATCGGCTCTGATTTAATTTCACCGTCAAACAACCATGACATTTACTCGATTGAAGACTTAGCGCAAATGATTGCTGAATTAAAAACAGCAAACGACCAAGCGAAAGTCGCTGTCAAAGTCCCAGTCGTCCCTAATATTGGAACGATTGCTGTCGGCATCGCAAAAGCTGGCGCGGACATTATTACACTAAGCGGCTTCGACGGTGGAACAGGAGCTGCGCGCATTCATGCCATTCAACACGTTGGCTTACCTGTAGAAATTGGCGTCAAAGCGGCGCACAACGCGCTTTTAGAAGCCGGATTGCGCCACCAAGTTGAAATTTGGGCAGATGGCGGCATAAAAAGCGCGATGGACGTGATCAAAGTGATGCTTCTCGGCGCCAACCGCGTTGGCTTCGGCACATTAGCGATGATTGCGATTGGATGTACAACATGTCGCGGTTGTCATTTAGATACATGCCATGTCGGAATCGCCACGCAAATTGAATCGGAAGCACAAGCGAAAGAACATGGTTTACGCCGTTTCGTTCCGAGACAATTCGAGCAAGCAGTACAAAACTTAGTTCGCTTCTTTACAGCATTTGGTGAAGAACTAAAAGCGCTCACCGCCTCGCTCGGCTATACGAACTTACAACAGCTTGTCGGTCGCTCTGACTTGCTTGAACAAACACGTGGACGCGATCGGATGAATTTAGCGACGTTATTAAAACCGTTAGAAATCGGTCAATGGTATCAAAAAGAAGTCGCGGCGACATCGGAAGAAGGAAAACTGGCCGTTGCAGCTGGGGCTGAATATTTAGATTATCACGTTGAAGACTTACATCGTTCACGCGAATTTTCAACTGTCACGGCTGAACAACGCGTACTCGGCAGCCGCGTCGCATGCCATCGTGTGCGTGGTCGATTGGACGGATCTTATAAAAAGCTGCCAAACATATCTCTTCGTTATAAAGATGGATCTGTACCTGGCAATGGACTCGGTGCATATAACGTCGCTGGCATTCATATTCACGTTGACGGTGGAACCCAAGACGGAACCGGAAAAACATCGCTTGGCGGCGGTATTTTCGTCTTTAAAGCGAAAGGAAAAGACGGAAAGTTTTACAACGGATCAGTCGGAAAAGGATTTGGCTACGGAGCACAAAAAGGATTGCTCATTGTGCAAGGAAATGCTGACGCACGTGCAGGCATTCGCTTATCAGGAGCGGATATGATTATCGGTGGTCAAGTGACAAAACCAATTCCTGAAGTTGAACACGGCAATATTGGTGTTCACGCGAACATTAAAGGATTTGCCTTTGAATATATGACAAACGGACGCGGGCTCGTTCTCGGCGATCCAGGTCCATGGATTTGTGCAGGGATGACAGGCGGTGTCGTTTATTTACGTCACCAACCAGAAATGGGCTTAACGAAAGCAGCCCTTGAACGCCGAATCGCCAAAGGCGCAAACGTCTCGATTCAGCCACTAAACGAAAAAGGAAAAGCGGACGTCAAAGAACTACTTCGCACATATATTGATCTACTTATCGAACATGAGCAACATGACGAAGCAGCAACACTTCAACCGTTGTTGCAACAACCAGAGCAACACTTTTTCCAAGTCATTCCAAAAAAAGAACAAGCCGATCCATCCGTGTCGACGGAATAAACGTAAAAAGAACTGCCTCAGAAAAAAATGGGGCAGTTCTTTTAATTTTTTTCCTTTTATCTTGATATACTGATGAAAAACATGTATATTTGTTTGTTGTTCTAACAAGATGATGAAAAAGAAAGGAATTTGAGCGACGATGAGACTTGGAGCCCGCGTCTTTAAAACCGGGATTGCGATTACATTTGCATTAGTTTTAGCGAAACTGTTGCAGTTACCTTCCCCTGTATTTGCTGGCATTTCTGCTGTATTTGCGATGCAGCCGACTATTTATCGTTCATATTTATCTTTAATTGAACAAGTGCAAGCAAACGTCATTGGTGCGGTGTTCGCGATCGTTTTTACCCTTGTTTTCGGGCACGACCCATTTATTATTGGACTAACCGCCATTTTAGTCATTACGTTATTTCTTCGTCTTCGTTTAGAATCTTCCATTTCTGTTGCGCTTGTGACCGTTATTGCAATTATGGAATATACCGAAGAACACTTTATTGAATTTGCGCTTATTCGCTTTTCAACCATTATGCTAGGCGTGTTCGCAGCATTTATCGTTAATTTAGTGTTTCTGCCGCCAAAATACGAAAAGAAGCTGTACACGAAAATTGTGGAATATACCGAACATATTTTAAAATGGATTCGCATGAACGTGCGACACGCGTCTGAACATCATTTATTAAAAGAAGACATCGAAAAATTTAAAGAAAACATGATGAAACTAGACCAACTTTATTTGCTTTACAAAGAAGAACGGACATATTTTCGCAAGCATAAATATAGCAAATCGCGTAAACTTGTGTTATATCGCCAAATGATTGTCGCAACAAATCGAGCGCTAGAAACATTAAAATTGTTGCATCGTTTAGAAAACGAGCTAGCACATACATCTGCTGAACTTCAAGACGCCATAAAAAACGAACTCGACTGTTTGTTAAATTATCACGATCAAATATTGCTAAAGTTCATTGGGAAGGTAAAGTCTGATCCACAATCACAATTTGTTACAGAAGCATGCTCTGGAAAAAAAGGATTAATCCACTCATTTTTAAACCATTATGCGGAGCAAAGCATTAAGCAAGAAAATTATCAACTATTTCCACTTATCGGAGCGATTATTGAGTATAGCCATCAACTTGAACATTTAGACACACTGATCGAAAGCTTCCATCATTACCATAAAGAAGAGCATGTCGTCCCTACCCCAGAACAAGAATAAAAGATGTCCCGACATACCAACGGGACATCTTTTAGCTTCTGCCTCTGTAGACACTGTGAAAACACTAGTCACAAGCATGAAGCAGCTGTTCTAAAATACATTATGTACCATTTTCACTTTCTACACATAATAAACTTTTTATACCAATGTTCAACTACTTCAGGAGCGAATGGCCCCTTTTTCTCTTTAATCCATTGAATTAATTTTTGAACATTATTTTTTAAAACTTTATCGATAATTTCAGGATAGTTCATTTGTTCGCGATGACGCTCATATTCATCGTGATCTAATATGTCGTATTGACCGTTCGGAAATACTTTAATATCTAAGTCATAATCGATGTATTTTAACGCTTCCCCATCCCAAACGTAAGGCGAGCTAATGTTGCAATAGTAATATACTCCTTCAGCGCGAATCATCGCAATAATGTTAAACCAATGTTTTGCATAAAAAAAACAAATGGCCGGCTCACGCGTCACCCACGTTCTCCCATCTGCCTCTGTCACAAGTGTACGATCGTTGCCGCCAATTACTTCTTCTTCGCTTCCTTTTAACACAACAGTTTCTTTCCATGCACGATGGATATGCCCGTCATGCTTATAACTATGAATTTGAATGATCGCCCCTGTTTGTGGATACTCCATACACATTCCCTACTTTCATTCGACGCTTTTTCTTCTATTATACCGTTAATAAGCAATGAAGAAAAAGAGCATCGGACGAAAACCGATGCCCTTTGCCTGTTATTGATTTTTCTTCGCTTCTGCTTTTGCGTTTTGTTGTTTCACATGTTGAACATCTGTTTCAGTTGAAAACTCTGTTCCGTACTGACCAGCATTTTGCTGTTTCACATGTTGAATGTTTGTTCCTGCAACTGTTTTGTTTGGCTTCATCATTCTCACCTCCACGCTCATTACTTTGTACCATCCGTTTAAAAAATATCCGTATGAATAATTTTTGTTTCAATTTCTACACTACATAAAGAGGTGAGAACGATGTATATTGGACGCGATTTAACAGCCTTGCAAATGATTCCTAAACAGCAGTGGAAAGATAGCGAGCTAGCGTTTTTTCATCATGCTCTTCAACAAGTCACTCCATATTTAAACGTTGAGGGACAAGCAATGCATCGTGAAATTGTGGAAGAAATTGAAGCAAGAGGCGGTTTACAGCGAAACGAAGCAACATATACGAATGGAACGCGCGTATTTTACGAGTAAAGGCGGTTGCCTTTACTCGTACGCTTTCCATATTTTTTGATATATAACCGGGAACGCATATTGCTTAAGCTCATCGATCGTCACCCATTTGTTCGTTTCATCTCCCATTTGTAATTCGAGCGCTTTCCCTTTATATGCTTCAATATGCCATACAACATGGGAAAATACGTGCTCAAATGAACCGATTCGCTCCATCGAACGAATGACGACATGATATCGTTCACTTATTTCTTTTACAAAGGATTCATCGTTTCGTGTTGGGGCATGTTCATCATTTGGGAATTGCCATAAATTCGCCAACAATCCACAAGGCGGGCGTTTTTGGATGAGTATATTTCCCTTTTCATTCATAAGCACAATGGCACGAAAAGAAACTCGTTTCGGTGCTTTCCCTTTTGTTTTTACAGGTAGCTCTGTTTCTACTCCTTCTGCAAATGCACGGCAATAGCGCTGAACAGGACATAGAAAACAACTCGGGTTTTTCGGTGTGCAAACAAGCGCTCCAAGTTCCATTAACGCTTGATTAAAATCAGACGGATTGTCGTGTGAAATAATATGTGAAACAATGTTTTCAAACTTTTTTCTTGTCCTTCCTTTCGCAATATCGTCTGTTATATAAAAAATGCGCGATAATACCCGCATGACATTTCCATCTACCGCGGGTTCTGGAATGCCATAAGCGATGCTTAACACCGCCCCTGTTGTATAAGGCCCAACCCCTTTTAATGAAGAAAACTGTTCTTTGGATGCAGGTACACACCCTCCGTACTTTTCTTTCACTTCTTTTACCGCTTCATGCAAATGGCGAATACGCGAGTAATAGCCGAGGCCTTCCCACGCCTTTAATACTTCTTCTTCTTCCGCCTCAGCTAACGCGTCTAAAGTCGGGAACTTTTCGATAAACTGATAAAAGTAAGGAATGACTGTATCGACTCGCGTTTGTTGAAGCATTACTTCAGATACCCATATTTTGTAAGGATCTTTATCTTTTCGCCACGGTAAATCACGCTGCTCTGCTTGAAACCAATGAATTAAATCATGTTGGAACTGCTTAATATGAAAATGATCCAATATTTGTTGTACATTTTCTTTCACGTTCATTCCTCCAAGGTGGTAAACTAAAAGTAAGTTCAATCAGAAAAAGGAGGCCTTTTATTTGGATACAGGTACACACGTTTTAATGGGGTTTGCATTAGGTGGATTAGCTACATTTGATCCAGCGATCGCTAACGATCCGACGCTTGCGCATGCTGTGCTTATCGGCACGCTCGTTGGGTCACAAGCACCTGATATTGACACCATTTTTAAATTAAAAAATAACGCGAAATATATTCGCAATCATCGTGGTATGACGCATTCGATCCCCGCTTTGTTCATTTGGACGTTGCTCATTAGCGTCACTCTCTTTTATATATATGACACGTCTTTTTTTCATGTAGCCCTTTGGACATTTATCGCTGTCAGTATACACGTGTTTGTCGATATTTTTAATTCATATGGCACACAAGCGTTGCGTCCTTTTTCAAAAAAATGGGTTGCGCTCGGTATCATTAACACGTTCGATCCGTTTATTTTTATCGTCCACTTAGCTGGTATTGTCTTATGGCTAAACGGACATCATGCGGGGTATACGTTTCTAGCTGTATATGTGGTGCTCATTGGTTACTATATCATTCGTTTTCGCCAACAACAAGCAATAAAACGCAAGTTGAAACAAATGTTCCCGGATGTTGAACAAGTGATTACCGTTCCGACAATAAAATGGAACGAATGGCATCTAGCTGTGACGACATCAAACCATTTTTACGTTGCACGCGCACGCAACGGAGCAATTGATGTGCTAGACACATTTGAAAAATGCCCTATCCCGAACATCCCAATTATTGAAAAAGCAAAACAAGATGAAAATTTAGCTGCATTTTTATCGTTTTCCCCTGTATATCGTTGGGAAATTCATGAGTATAATGATCATTATGAAGTGCGCTTCATCGACTTGCGCTACCGAAGCAAAAACTATTATCCGTTTGTGGCAGTCGTACAACTTGATCTCGACCTAAATATTGTTAGCTCATATACAGGATGGATTTTTAGCGAAAAGAAATTGCGCAAAAAATTAGAACTTATTCCAAGCTAAAGCAACCATGCTCGTTCATAAATACACGCTTATTAACGAATACTATACGTGTGCTCAAGAAGCACGAAATGAACGGCTGGGGGGACTAACATTGAGCAATAAAGAACGAGGCTTCCCGAATCAAAACAATGAAAAATTAGAAGGCGAGCCACGCGCAAAAGCAGAGTACGCATCAAAACGTGCGAACGGCACGATTAATACGCACCCTCAAGAACGAATGCACGCGTCCAATAAACGTGGCGACATCGAGGAGGAATAAAATGGGTAAACATTGGCGTAAAAAATTTTATGATAACCGCTATTCCGATCCGTTCCCGCAACCATGGGCAAACCCAAAACACGCTCATGCCCAAGTAAATGGGGAAACACAACAATCGCAAAGCTTAATGATTTTACATTCTGAAGTAAGTAAAAGGAAAATTTAATAAGAAAAGAGGTTGACGGACGTGTCAACCTCTTTTCTTTAGCAATGAAATAGGCAACGCCACTTCAGTGTTCGGATCATTTAAACGATATCCCCACGCAAATACACCGTTCACATATTGAAGTTTAAATAACGACTGTGGGTCTCCTTCAATTTCGTAAAACTCCCCAGGCTGAAAGTCCTTGGGATTTAATAAGTACGCTTTAGCCATGGCAATTTTCCGCTCATACACAGCATATTCGTTCACCATTCCCATTTGTTCTGCTTTGCGTGCTTTTTCAGTTAATGTGGCGATCTCTTGTTTTAATTCCCATTCGCTCATTTCACTATACCGTTTTTGGTCCATTCTCCCCACTCCACTTTATGACAACTTCATTTTCATCGTATCATAAAATGAAACTAAAATACATAGATCAAGAGGAGGCTAAATATTCCCGTCATCAATACGTAATAAAGCATTGGGATGAGCGTCATACGAATGATCGTTCCTTCTTTCCCAGCTAGACCAACAACTGAAGCTGCCGCAACAACGTTTAATACACAAACCATGTTGCCCGCATTTGCCCCTAACATTTGGCCAGCGATGACGATATGATGCGGCACTTGAATTTGATCAGCAATGCTAAATTGGAATAAAGAAAACATCATATTACTAAACGTCGCACTACCGGAAATAAACGAACCAAGTGCCCCAATCAAAGGAGCAACTAATGGCCAAGCAGCTCCTACTGCTCCGGCGACGAGTGATGCTAACTCAATTGGCATACTAGCAAGCCCTGCATCGTTTACACTAGAGTTAATAAAAATGCGAACCATCGGCACTGCTGTTCCGAGCGCAATGGCGCTACCGATCAACGTATATGCGGACTCTTTCATCGTCGCCACGACATCTTCACGTTTCATTTTATGCATAAAAACGGTAATGAGAATGACGACAAGAAAAATCGTTCCTGGCAAATATAACGGTTCAATCGATGTGCTAATGTTTGTTCCTAAAATGTTGTTGAACTGTATTTTCACAGAACGTAACCATGCTTTTAGCGGCAAGTTTTGCAAACGTGTCAATACTAAAATAATTGCCACAAGAATGTACGGCATCCATGCAAGTAGAAGCGGCATATCGCCTTTTTGAACCGCTGTTGTTTGTTCAAATTGATCGTTTTTAAACCCCCACGGCTCTTTTGGCAATAAAAATCCTTTTTTCGCTGCCGGCACAACAATCGCCAAGCCGATTAATCCACCGATCATAGACGGAAACTCTGGTCCAAGAAAAGAAGCAACGAGAAAGGCAGGAAGTGTAAAACTAAGTCCCGCAAATAAAGCAAACTTCCAAATTTCAAAGCCTTCTTTCCACGAACGATTTTCTCCAAAAAAGCGCGTTAAAATAAGCACTAAAATAAGCGGGATGAACGTACCGATTACAATGTCAAACGACACGGCTTGCTTTGCGAGCGTTTGAAGAAACGTAGATAAATCGGCTGTTCCGATCACTTGTTGCACTTGTGCGGCAACAGAATTTCCTTCGCGAAGCCCTTGGTCTACCCCGACAATAATTGGTGTTCCGACCGCTCCGAATGAAACAGGGCTACTATCTGCGACAAGCGCAACGACAACCGCGGCAAGTGGCGGAAACCCTAAGGCAACAAGAAGCGGAGCCCCGATGGCTGCAGGCGTCCCGAATCCTGCCGCCCCTTCAATGAATGCGCCGAACAACCAAGCAATAATGATGACTTGCACACGCCGGTCGCGCGTAATGCCTAAAAACCCGCTCCGAATTGTATCCATTGCTCCACTTTTTGTCAACGTATTTAACAATAAAATGGCTCCGAAAATAATCCACAAAATCGAAATAGCTACAATAACACCTTCAACTGTTGCAGCTGCCACTTGAATGCCGGGCATTTTCCAAACAAATAACGATAAAATAACAGTAATAAGAAAACTAATCGGCATCGCTTTTGCCGCCGGTAAACGCAATAAAACGAGAAAAAGAAAGACAGCTAATACCGGTGTAGAAGCTGTAATCACTTGTAAAAAGCTCATATTGTTCCCCTTTCTTTTTTGTAATATAATGACATAAGACATTATACCATATGTTTGTGCATATATTCACAATGACATTTGACTACTTCTTGACAACTGTTTATGTATACGTTTTCCATGTTTTTGTGAATGTATGACGTATGAAAGGATGAAAGTAATGGAAAGTATCATGATCACAGGGGCTGGAACGGGTCTCGGAAAAGAACTTGCCCTTTTATATGCACAACGAGGGTACGAAATCATTTTAGTCGGGAGAAGAAAGGAGCCACTACAATCTGTCCAACAACAAATCGAATCTTTTGGAGGGAAAGCAGCCGCTTTTCCTCTTGATATTACAAATAACAAACAAGTACATAAAGCGGCTGAAACGCTTTGTCAGAAGCATAACATAACGATGCTCATTAACAATGCAGGCGTCGGCTATTTCGGACCGCTTGAACAAATGACGGAACAACATATTCATGAAATGATCGACATTAACGTCAAAGGCACAATATATATGACAAAAGCGTTTCTTCCGTATTTTAAAACGTTGCCAGAAGCAAATATTATGAACATTATTTCGACGGCTGGATTGCGCGGCAAAGTCAACGAAAGTGTATATGTCGCAAGTAAATTTGCTGTGCGTGGGTTTAGCGAAAGTCTTGTAAAGGAGCTTGCGGAAACGAACGTTGCCGTCACCGCTGTATATATGGGTGGGATGAACACACCTTTTTGGGACGATTGCAACCATATTCAAGATCGCTCTCGTCTTCGCTCCCCAAAACAAGTAGCGGAAACAATTGTACATGAATACAAACGCCAACCAGAAATAATCATTGAATAGGAGGAATTAATCCTCCTTTTTCTTTTCCAAAAATTTCTCAATTAACGAAATCGGAAACCCTTTTCGGTATAGTGCTTGTTTCATTTTTTGTTCGTACGTATAGCGATCATATGTTTCATAGCGACGATGTGCTTTTTCTCCATGATACACGAGCGCTTCCCATTGTTTTTCATCGTTTAAAGTGATCTGTTGCTTTACCCCCTCAATGATATTTACAGGAAAACCTTTCATATGCAACAATTGCGCTATATACGCTTTTTGTTCTTGATATGATCGTTTTTTTGATTGTTTATTTACTTTTTCCACCCACTTCATCGCTTTATCCTGTTGCATCTCTTCCGTATAACGCTCCATCGCTTTCGCAATCGTATTTTCACATATTCCTTTATCCATTAGTTCTTTATAAATAACATAAGGCCCTTTCATCGTTGTATTTACTTGCGTTTGCACGTACGCATGTGCAAATTGTTCATCGTCTATATATCGCTCATTTTGTAGCTTCTCAATTACTCGTTCAATCATCCTACGTTCTATTCCTTTTTTTTCTAAATAATCCACCACTTCTTGTTTCGAACGCATACGGTAAGCTAAAAAACGGAGCGCCATCTTATATGCTTGTATTTCGTCATCTTTTTTTATCATTTCCATCCATTGCTTTTCTGTTACTACCATTCCTTTTTTCAACCGATACTCAATCAACACGTCTTGATCAACAGAAACGAGTTGTTTCTCCCCATCTTCTTTGACAAGATGGACGTAAAAACGTTCAGCATTTTTTTTATCTACTTCAATTTTTTCAATTCGCACCGTTGAACACACCTTTTCTTTCTTTTTCTTTTAAAAAAACGCATAATATAAGGAAAGGAGGGAAAATAATGAATATTTTAATTGCTGGAGGAACCGGATTTGTCGGTAAAGCATTGACGACATATTTTACACGAAATGGCCATCATATGTATATATTAACGCGAAACGCTCAAAAACGGGAGAACGATCCGTATGTTCATTATGTGCAATGGCTAACGGACGGTGCGAATCCTATCGAACAATTGCCTTCGATCGATGTGATCATTAATCTAGCTGGTGAATCGATTAATAGTGGACGGTGGAACGAAGCGAGAAAGCGAGCCATTGTAGAAAGTCGATTACAAGCAACAAATGCGATACATGACCTCATCTCCAATATGAAACAAAAGCCAAACGTTGTCATTCAAGCGAGTGCCATTGGCATTTATGGCACGTCGCTTGGTCAGACGTTTACAGAGCGAAATGAAACGACAGGGACAGACTTTTTAGCTCAAACTGTAAAACGATGGGAAGAAGCTGGACGGCGCATGGAAACGCTCGGCGTCCGAACGGTGTTTATGCGTTTCGGCATTATTTTAGGAAGAGACGGTGGAGCTCTTCCACGTATCGTTCTTCCTTACAAATGGTTCATCGGTGGAACAATTGGACACGGTAAACAATGGATGTCATGGGTGCATATAGAGGACGTCGTTGGTGCTATCGATTTTGTTATTCGACACGAAAACGTATCAGGCCCGATCAACGTCACCGCTCCATATCCTGTAACGATGGAGCAGTTTGGAAAAACGGTGGCAAACATATTACATCGCCCGCATTGGCTCTCTGTTCCATCCTTCGCTCTAAAAGTATTATTAGGGGAAATGAGCATGCTTGTGTTAAAAGGACAACGTGTCATCCCTGAAAAACTACTTCAAGCCGGATACCATTTTTCATTTTCCACTATTGATCGAGCGCTAGCGAACATACTAAAATCGTGACGAATACACTATACGAAAAAGAAATAAAGGAGCTTCTTGGCATGAAAAGCATATTGCTCAAATACGGGATCGTATATCCAATTACTTCTCCTCCGATGAAGGGGGCAGATGTACGTATTGAAAACGGGAAAATCACACATATTGGTTATGATCTTCCTGTTCACGAAGAAACAGAGGTGATCGATGTATCTGGAAAATATGTTTTTCCTGGTTTCATTGATGTGCATACACATCTCGGCTTATACGATGAAGGAACAGGATGGGCAGGTAACGATGCAAATGAAACGATTGAAACGATGACTCCTCATGTCCGCGCCATTGATAGCGTATATCCGCTCGATCCCGGCTTCCGGGATGCGATTGAACACGGCATTACAACGGTTCATATTATGCCTGGAAGCGCGAATGTCATCGGTGGAACGACGGCAGTCATTAAGACGTACGGAAAAAATGTCGAAAACATGATTATTAAACAACCAGCTGGACTAAAAATCGCACTCGGCGAAAATCCGAAACGAATGCATAGCCAAGGGAATAAAGAGTCGCTCACGCGCATGGGCATTATGGGAATGCTTCGTGAAACGTTTTACAACGCAAAATATAGCGATTGGCCGCACGATTTTCGCACAATTCCGATCATTCAAGCATTAAATCGTGAAATTCCGATTCGTGTTCACGCCCATCGCGCTGATGATATTTTATCCGCTATTCGCCTATCCGACGAGTTTGGGCTTGATTTACGCATCGAACATTGTACAGAAGGACATTTAATCGCTGAGGAGCTACAAGGCCGAAACTTGCAAGTATGTGTCGGACCAACACTAACACGCCGATCCAAAGTAGAACTAAAAAATAAAAGTTGGAAAACATACAAAATTTTATGTGATGCAGGCGTTCACGTCTCAATTACGACAGACCATCCGTACACGCCAATTCAATATTTACACATTTGCGCTGCCATCGCTGTGCGCGAAGGGCTTGATGAACAAAAAGCGCTCGAAGGCATTACGATTTTACCAGCACGTAATTTAGGGGTAGACGACCGTGTCGGCAGCTTAGAGGTTGGAAAAGATGCCGATATTGTCGTTTGGAATTACCATCCGTTTCACTATGTTGCAACCCCTATATTTACAATGATTAATGGCGAAATAATATACAAAAAAAATTAACAAAAAAACTATTTATTTTTTACACCGTTTCAAGTATGATATAAAAGGTTATATGCCAAATATACGTTCAAAACTATATATCGATGCGACAGTAAGGGAAGGCAAATGGTGCGCCACCAGCTATGCGCTGGTTCTAGTGGGTTCGATTCCCACCCCGAAATTTTTTGATTTGCATAAATTAAAAAATTTCGAGGGTGGCTCGTTCCCTATGGTCGACTGCCCTCGCGAATGGAGGGAGATTCGATGTTAAAAAAACGCGAACTACAAGATTGTCAAGCGTTATACGAGCTTATGGTGCACCCAGACGTCTTCCCTTTCGTGCGCCATAAAGCAAATTCATACGAGGAATTTTTGTTTATAACGAAGCAAACGATTGAAGCCGAAGAACGCGGTGAACTTATTTCGCGCACCATTTTAGATGAGTGGGGCAATCCGATCGGAACGATTAACTTATTTGACATTGAAGATGGCGCTGGCTTCTTAGGCACATGGCTTGGAAAGCCGTATCATGGGAAAGGTTACAATCAAATCGCAAAAGACGCCTTCTTTAATGAACTGTTTTACGAACGTTCCATCAACACGATCTTCATGCGCATTCGCAAAGTCAACGTCCGCTCCACAAAAGCCGCTGAAAAACTTCCTTACGTCACCCTTGCTAATGAAACGAGAAAGCAATTATGGGAAGCAATAAACCAAGGCGAAGATATATATAACTTATATGAAATTTCAAAGGACAACTATACGTTGTATGCGATGCGCCAACAAAAACTTGACGATGAGCAACAATTAAAAGAAGCGTGACCTGTTCGATGCGAACAGGTTTTTTTATTTGGATAACTTTTTATTTTTCTGTTCATAATGTTAATGTTACATTTTAGAAAAGCGAGGGATACATATGTCCGACAAAAAGAAACGTGATAAAACAAAAAGTACGCTCTCTAGCGCACAAGAAGTGACATACGCCCGCGATTTTAAGCGCGCCGATCAAGCTGGAGGTTTTACTGCCAAACACGCGCGTCATTAACAACATTCACCATTTATTTTTTTCGCTATTCGTCACATGCTACTAGCGAGATGAGCAAAGAGGAGGGAAGAGTGATGGGTCGTTCACGCGGTCAAAAAGCGCGAGATAAAAACAAATCGACGATGCCTCAAGTACCAAAAACAATGAAGTCAGACGGCCATGATGTAGAGTTTTCTGCAGAACTCGCTGATCATGAAGATTTAGAGGCACAAGCGCGGGCTGAAGCAGCCGGCATTCGCCAAAGTAAAAGAAGAAAATCCTAGATAAAAAAGGGTGTCCCAACATAGTGACGGGACACCTTTTCAAATTATACTTTAAACGTTGCAACAGCATTGCGCAATTGCTCCGCCATTTCAGCTAACGATGTAGCGGCTGATGTCACTTCTTCACTTGAAGCAAGCTGCTCTTCAGAAGAAGCAGAAATTTCGGTCGTCCGCTCAACGAATCGTTTCGCAATCGATGATACTTCATCCATGGAAGCATGTACTTGATGAACACCTGCTGACATTTGTTCTGAAATCGCTGATAGCTCTTGAATTTGCGCATTCACTTGTTCAATGGAACGCAAAATTTGCCCAAAGAACGTTCCTGTCTGTTCCACTAATTTTGTTCCTTGCTTCACCTCTTCCGTTCCTTTGCCGACAATTTGCACAACATAACCTGTATTTTGTTGAATCATCTCAATTAATTGCGCAATTTGATTTGCCGATTCGCGAGATTGCTCTGCGAGTTTACGCACTTCATCCGCCACAACGGCAAATCCTTTTCCGTGTTCTCCGGCACGTGCCGCTTCAATCGCTGCGTTAAGTGCTAATAAATTCGTTTGTTCCGCAATACCGACGATGACGTCAACAATTTTTCCAATTTGGGCAGACTTCTCATTTAACTCTTTAATAACTACATTCGTTTCATTTGTTGATTCGTTAATCGTATTCATTTGCGTCACAACTTGTTGTAAATATTGCTGGCCAACCGTAGCTTGTTTTGTCGTTTCTGTTGCAGAGTTGGCTACAACAGTTGCTGTTTGAGCCATTCGCTCGATTCCTGCAGCCATTTCACCGATGGCTTGCGAACTCTCCTCCGCATGTTTTCCTTGCATTTCTGCTCCTTGGGCTACTTCTTGAATCGCTGTCGTCACTTCTTCTGTCGCTGCGCTTGCTTGTTCAGCGCTTGCCATTAATTCTTGAGCAGAAGCAGACACATGCTCAGTCGCTGTGCTTACTTGTTGAATAAGTTGTTTCAAATTGTGAACCATTTGGTTAAACGCTTTGGCTAAATCCCCAATTTCATCACGATTTGTCACGTAAATATCATCAACTGACAAATCACCGTGTGCGATTTTTTCAGCATGTTCTGCAATTTGTTTAACAGGTCTGGAGATTTTTTCGCTAATATATAGTGCAATTGCGATGCTCACAAGAAGAGCGACACCGATTGTAATAAGCGTCATATATTTCATCTGTTTCGCTTGTTCAGACAATATTTCGCTCGTTTGCTGTAAATGCTCCACTTGAGCTGCGCGTGCTTGTTCCCCTGCCTCTGTCACTTCTAACGTAATCGCGTTTCCCCGCTCTTTCATGATCCGTGAAATTTCATCCATTTGACCTTGCTTTTTAAATTCGATCGCCTGTTTCGCAATGTCGCGATACTCTTGTTCTGCTTTCACTAAACGATCAACGGCCTGCTTTACTTTACCCTCTAACTGTAATGACTCCATTTTTTCTTGATTAGCCGAAAACTCGCTCGCTGCTTTCTCAAATGCGGTTAAGCTTTCCGGCTTTCCATTAATTAAATACCCCCGTACAGCAATTTGTTCACGTAACATCGCATTTTGCATGTTTGTAACGAGCGTAATCCGTTCAAATCCTTTTTTCATCGCTTCTGAATATTGTTCATCAATTGTCTCTAACTGATTATATGTAAACATACTTACAACAACAAACAACAACAATACGGAAAGAAACGTCGCCACTAATTTTTTTCTTACCGTTACCTTCATGTTTCAACCTCCTATGTTGATAAAAATAAAAGCTGCCTAAAAACAAATATATAGGCAGCTATCATTCGACAGTAAAACCTTCTTGTCGTTTCCTTATAAGAAGGACAACTGGCTGGCATATCTATACAATAGACGTAGCCCCTATAGCTTTGCGCCCTACCCTTTCGAGTAGTTTGCCGATTATTCAATTTTTTACATTTTCATCTTAACATAGGAACTGAGAAAAAGGAAGCATGAAATTATGACTAAAACGGAAACTTTATATGATGTCAACGCCAAAACCAAATTTTTAACTTTTTATCCAAAAATATTTTTCTTTTTTTGAACACCTGAATCCGTGATGAATTGAAATTGACTTTGATTTTGTTGTAATTTTTATTGATGTATGATCCATAAAACCCTTTTTATGCTTATGACCTATATCATCTCTATTTCTGAAAATGAAACAAATCTCTTTTTTGGGTGCACAAACCAAAAAAGAGACAAAAAAAGTACAGGGAGTAGTGATGGATATGAGTACTCGAACATTCGTTTGTTATCTTACCTCTTTCCATTTTTGATACACATTCAGTAGGAGTATACTGTACCCACTCCTTCGCGTTAGTTTCATCCATAGCTGCCGCGATCGACGGACGAGTCGTCCTGCCATCGTGATCACCGTCTGAATGATCGTCTTGATGCGGCGGCGTTTCACTTTATGATGTAATGGATGTCTCGGATCGCTTAATAGATCTTGTCCAATCAGACGAAGAAGGTTGTACACGAATGCTCCCATGACTAACACGAGCGCATTCGTTTTCATCTTCCCTGATGGAAGTCGCTCTAAATCTAAGTCGCTTTTCAGTTCGCTATGAAACTGTTCGCATGTCGCATGATCGTGATACAATGCGAGCACATCACTCATTCGAACATGCTCGTATCCTTCGAGGCGCACCCAGTAGCTTTCGACTTCGTAATTAGGAACGAGCATCAGCTGTCCATTTCGTTCCATCGTTCGTTCCGTCACTTGGGTGACTTGAACGTACGTATACGTGTGTCCATCGATTGCTGCGGTCTGTGGAAGGCATAACTCATACGTTTGTACTCCTTCAGTTTGTCCATCATCGATGCGTCTGCCCTTTTGCGAAGCGATCTGGAACCAAAGCGCTTTCGATTCTCGGCGTAAGTTTCGCTTGATGACAAAGTCCACGTATGCACATTCGCTTCCGCATCGTTTCCTGCATCCATGCGGACAAGCAGACGAGACGAGGTCAGCGGACGAGCTCGACGGATGGCGGTAGTTAAAAACGAAGGCATGTTGTCTTGTACATGTTGTTTCCCTGGACGCAGCTCGGCATGAACGATATACCCTTCCTTCCCTGCGTACGCAAACAACGGCGTAAAACCGTCAAATCCTTTATACGTTCGACTCACTCCTTCTTTCTTCGTATCGGAGTTGTCAAATGGGGAAGCATCTATATCAAGGGGAAGCCATGTCGTTTTCCCTTTCGCCCAACAAGGGGACAAGGTAGCGTGTTGTCGAACCAACAGACGCATCGATTCCTCCCAAATGATGGTTTCGGTCATCGGAAGACAAGCGAGCTGATCGAGACGCTGTCGCAACGTTGGGGAGGAAGGTACGTGCCGAATGCCCATTGATGTCGAAAAGATATCGTCCTGACGATACGCTTCGATATGATCAAAATCCGTTTTTCCTGTGGCAAGCAAGCCGATCATCGAGCGAATGACGTCGCTATGGGAAATGTGCACATCTCGACGAACCGTTGGGAGCCGAAGGGCGTTTACTCGTTTATCCAGTTTCGTTTGGTGCAGTAAGTAGCCCACGAGAGCAAGCCCCGCACTTGGAGTAATCGCTTCATCTGTCAATACAAACCGAATCGGGAAATCTTTCATCGCATTCACCTACTTGATGAAGAGTCGTCAACGTCGTTTTCCCTTATCGTATCAATGGTTTGCATCCATTGTAAAGATGTTTTGTCACGGATTCAGGTACTCATATACAGATCATAATTTTATTTTCTCACACATTTCGATAATTTGTTTGACAGAACGAACTGCACGCTTCCCAATAATTGTATTATTATTAATCAAATAAGCAAAAGGATGCACATTTACTTGATAGGCTTCTCTATCAACATCTGATAATGGATGTATTGTAAAAGACAATCTATTTTGCTTTACATAGTTTTGTATTTGTTCTTCCTTATTATCAAATAGCACAATGAGCGGTACTCTTAGATCCTGCCTCTTTTTTTCAATTCGTTGTAGTAATTGTTGGCAAGTAGCACAAAAGGCATTCCCAAAAAGAAGAACATAAGGTCCCTCTGTAGGTAAATATGAAGTAGTTGTTAAGTGCAATTGATTAATTTCAACTGGAAGTTGCAATCCACCAGAAGAAAAATGAAGATCGTACAAGTGCCGAATTTGTTTTAGAATAAAAAAAACAATGAATAATAATAACGTTACAAGAATAGTTAGTATACCTATTAAAATTTTAAGCAATGATGTCACCTCCCGCCAAGTCTATCCTGAAAACACCAATTAACACAAAACGATCCCCACCTAGCATTTGGAATTATATTCCAAATGAAGGTATTTCAGTATATATGGTTTCTTCATGCTACGCACTGGTCTTCTCCAGTTTCACTTCGTACCCTAACCCCTCTAGACGTTTCACCGTTTGGCGCACGATGGCGGCCTCCCGTTGCTGATCCCAGTAGTCGGCTCCCAACTCTCGATACGGTTCCTTTCGCGTTAAGACCGAATCGATGATTTCCAAGATGGTTCTCCCGACCGCGACACTCGCTCGATTCGCTCCTCTTCGTTTGGCGATCCGATGATACTTGGCCGATAGGTACGTGTTCTTCGTTCGGGCGGCGGCACGGGCGCATTCCACCAGACACGCCCTCAGTTTCTTGTTCCCTTTCCTCGTTTGGCCTGACAACCGTTTCCCCGCACTCTCTGATTCCCGAGGGCCATTCCCGCCCATGAGGCCAAGTGTGCTGCCGAAGGGAACCGGCTCATATCCGTCCCGATTTCCGCTATAATTTGTTCTGCGCTTTGCCGCCCCACTCACGGGATCGTATCGATGAGCTCCAGCGCTTCATGAAAAGGGCTCGTTCGTTCCTCGATTTCCCGATCCAACCGGACAATCGCTTCGTCTAAATATTCAATATGCCGGCATTGTTCCGAAAGCATCATGCGTTGATGCGGCCCCATGATTCCTTTCAAGGCACGCCGGAGCTCTCCGATTTTTTGCTTCAGCCGCCCTTTGGCGAGTTGCGCCAATACCGCCGGATCGTCCGTTCCTTCGATCAGGGCCGAAGGATCTGCTGAGCCGACACCCCGTTGATGTCCGATACAACCGAAGCCAGTTTGATGTTGGCTCCTTCCAGCACTTTTTGGATGCGGTTGAGCTCCCGAGACCGTTCCTCGATCAAACTGCGCCGATACCGAACCAGTTCCCGAAGCTCTCGCTGAGCTCGATCCGGAATGAGCAGTCCGTGGCGAAGCAAGTCCGCGATCCATTCGGCATCTTTGACATCGGTCTTTCGTCCGGGAACCGCTTTGATATGTTGGGCATTGACGACCAGCACTTCGATCGACTCTCCTTCGAGGAGATGATACACTGGCTTCCAATATACGCCCGTCGACTCCATGGCCACGTGCGTCACCTGTTTTGCTTTCAGCCACTCCACCAACTCCTCAAGATCGTCGTCAGCGTACCAAACGTGCGAATCTCTTTTCCTTCAGGGGTAAGGGCGCAAGCCGTAATCGATTGCTTATGCACGTCCAATCCTCAACAGCGTTCATACAAGACGCGCATCGTTCTCCCTACCTGCTTCGTTCTCAAAAACAGCTGGTGCAGCAGCCTTTGTTCAAGCATTCTATCCTGCGTGCTTCCCAAAAGGGAGCGACATTCCGTGGTGCACCAGGCTGCTGGGGTCCGTCTATCCTTCGGACTTTTCTGTACCATAGATACCACGAACTCATGACCCCAGCTGCAAGGAGACCATTCGACAGCAGGTGGTTTTCATCCTTCCGATGGTGACAAAATTTTTTGTCATGGGAGTCTATCCTTGAATTGCGCAAACATACTTCGAATTTTCAAAGCTACTAAGTGTGATAAAACTAACATCAATGAAGTAATATAATGAAATATATGTTCATTCTGGTTAAATTCATATAATAATAGAGTAAATAAAATTACTATTATTAATAATAAGTTCTCAGTTATCTTTATAGGTCCAATATCATCATGAAAAAAAGACCCATAGCACCCACAATTTAAATTATTTTTTCCAACTCTTTTATATATAATCCCTAAAAAAACGGTAAACCCCGTTGTCATCAGTAGCATAAGAAATAACATTAACTTATCATATACATGGATTAATACCATAACTCCTAAAACAATTTCAGCAATAGGAATCATGTATCCAATTACTCTATTTAACGTCTTATTCTTTATTACTTTAAGGGATAGCAGATGATTGATAAAATATTTATACGAAAACGTCTTTAACAGACCAATTATTAAAAAGTAAAATCCAGTATAATACTGACAAATGATAATTACATCTTTAATTAAAGGTCACCCCTTATAAATACCGTTTGCTACAAGAAACATTCATGAGCAAGCATGAGCAAGCCTTACTCCCCACCCTGGCATGAAAGTGACTTATCAAGGCGGCGCATTTTCACAGAGTAAATAATTAGCAAAACTCCGCATTTCGTCTAACTGTTTAATTGCATATAGCAAAAAATGGTTCTTGTTTATAGCAAACCAATCACTCTTTTACAGATGTACTATTACGTCTTATAAACTTTCTGGCAATCCAAGCTCCAATGGTCCCCAATAGTATCCATACAAAGACTTGGCTCATAGCACTTATGATATCAAGCTTAATACCAATCGAAACCATTTGATCATCATTTGTATTCTGAGCACGATTAATTTTATCTATTGCATTTCTTACTTTTTCTAAACGGACAAATAACCATGCAATTACCATACTGGGCCAAAATGTAAAAAATGCACCCCCCCCACCAGCTATTGTAGCCCTAGAATGTTTCAATCTATGACCAGCCAAAACCCCCACAGTAGTTGGTACAATTAAGTGAAGAAAGGCCATAATCACTATGATCGAAAGAGGATGGAAACTTTGTTGCAATATTAAATAAAGAATAAAGAGCCCAGTTATTAAAATTAGAAGCCCTACACTCATAATTTTCAAGATGTCCTTCATTCAAACTCCTCCTAAAGTAAAGGGTTGATCGCCAAAAGATGTACTTGTGCCCACCATAAAAGTATGGTAGCCATTTCTAACCGTTGCAATGCAAAGTGTTGTATATTTCGGTATCCGTATCCCAGTCGTTTGATCAGCTTGATCAGCTTTCTTGTTATTCGTTCCCTCAATCTTCCCATTAGAATAAAGAGACAATATGCATGAAATGATTTCATCTGTTCGTTTGACAAGTGCTTTTGCGATGGTGCGAAGAGTGGTAAACGTACCGAACATGCCCATGTTTCTTGTCCCTTTCCCTAAGGATTTGCAGCATTGATTCAACGCTTCCGTAAACAACTGAATCACACGAAAATTATCGACCACATGCTTCGCTTCCGGACACACCCCTTGAATGGCTTTTTTCCCATCGCTGGAGCTAAATCGCTGACGATATACTGGCCAGAGCCAGACACATGCGCCAATGCACGTCGAATCGCTTCCTCTTCTTTTTGCCTGTCATTTTGTTCGTACGTTTCAAACTCACCATACAGGAAAATTAGCATTTTTTGTACCCTCTATTTTCTCTATACACACCTACCTTAAATGATCAAGTACAACTTGTGGTGAACAGCCTTAAATTAATATAATGAAACAATCATAAAATTATAAGTTGTATGAATTATAGACTCCCATGACAAAAAAATTTCGTCACCATCGGAAGGATGAAAACAACCTTCTGTCGAATGGTCTCCTTGCAGCTGGGGTCATGAGGTCGTTGTATCTATGGTACGTAAAAGTCCGATATATAGACGGACCCCAGTAGTCTGGTGCACCACGGAATGTCGCTCCCTTGAGGGAAGCACGCAGGATAGAATGCTTGAACAAAGGCTACTGCACCAGCTGTTTTTGAGAACGAAGCAGGGAGGGAGACCGATGCGCGTCTTGTATGAACGCTGTTGCGGATTGGACGTGCATAAGCAATCGATTACGGCTTGCGCCCTTACCCCTGAAGGAAAAGAGATTCGCACGTTTGGTACGCTGACCGACGATCTCGAGGAGTTGGTGGATTGGCTGAAAGAAAAAAAGGTGACGCACGTTGCCATGGAGTCGACGGGCGTATATTGGAAGCCAGTGTATAATCTCCTCGAAGCAGAGCCGATCGAAGTGCTTGTCGTCAATGCCCAACACATCAAAGCGGTTCCCGGGCGAAAGACCGATGTCAAAGATGCTGAATGGATCGCAGACTTGCTTCGCCATGGATTGCTAAAAGGGAGTTACATCCCTCATCGGGCTCAGCGGGAGCTCCGGGAACTGGTCCGTTATCGGCGCAGTTTGATCGAGGAACGGGCACGGGAGCTCAACCGCATCCAAAAAGTGCTGGAAGGAGCCAATATCAAGCTTTCTTCGGTCGTATCCGACATCAACGGGATGTCGGCCCGGCTCATCATTCGCGCCCTTATCGAAGGAAAGAACGATCCGGCGGCCCTCGCCCAGCTCGCCAAAGGGCGGCTGAAACAAAAAACGGAAGAGCTCCGGCGCGCGTTGAAAGGAATGATAGGGCCGCATCAACGCATGATGCTGGCCGAGCAATGGCGTCATGTGGAGTATTTAGATGAAGCGATTGCCCGGTTGGATCGAGAAATCGAGGAACGAACGAGCCCTTTTCATGAAGCGCTGGAGCTCATCGATACGATCCCGGGAGTGGGGCGGCAAAGCGCGGAACAAATTGTAGCGGAAATCGGGACGGACATGAGCCGGTTCCCTACCGCCGCGCACTTGGCCTCATGGGCCGGAATGGCTCCCGGGAATCATGAGAGTGCAGGGAAACGGTTGTCAGGTCGAACGAGGAAAGGGAACAAGAAGCTAAGGTCGTGCCTCGTGGAATGCGCCCGTGCCGCCGCCCGAACGAAGAACACGTACCTATCGGCCAAGTATCATCGGATCGCCAAACGAAGAGGAGCGAATCGAGCGAGTGTCGCGGTCGGGAGAACGATTTTAGAAATGATCTATTACATCTTAACTCGAAAGGAACCGTATAGAGAGTTGGGAGCCGACTACTGGGATCGGCAGCGAGAAGCGAGCATCGTGCGTCAAACGGTGAAACGATTAGAGGGGTTAGGGTACGAAGTGAAACTGGAAAAAACGAGTGCATAGCACTTATTAACCATGCATAGCACTTATTAACCATATACATACTGAAATACCTTCCTTTGGAATTCAATTCCAAAGGCTAGGTGGGGGTTGTTTTTTGCCAAATTTTGTTTTCAGGATAGATATAGTCCACATATTTTTAGATCTATAATAAATAAATCCTAACAATAATCCCAGTGGAAAGCGAACAAATAAGTTATCTATAAGTGAACCTGTTGCATGAAACTGAAATGCAAAAACGAAAGATGTAATTACAATAGAGATATAGGGATTAAAAACTTTTTGTAGTCTTCTTTGAAAAATACCTCGAAATAATATCTCTTCTCCAAATCCTACAATTAAATAATGAATGAATAGCGGTGGTATTCCTCTCATTGGTCTATAGACGAATATTGCAATAATAATACAAATACAAACAACAATGACTCCCTTAGATCCAAAGCCTATTTCAGAAAAATGAACAAACCCTATATCTCTAAGATTACATTTTGACATTCTTTTTTCAATAATTAATGGAAACAAACATAAAGTTATGAACATTGGAAAAGAAATAGCAATAAGGCTTTTTATTGGATACAGACTTATATCATTGTACTTAACATTAAATAATCCTCCATGGGTAAAAAAAGTTACTATAACGGTTAGCAAAAACAAAGAAATATAAGAGCCTATAACAATATTTCCACCATAAAATAACTCATTTACTTTTTCTTTTTCTAATAATTTCATTTCTGTACATCCATTCTTTTAAAGATAGTCGCGCCTAAAACTCCAAATATTAGAAAATACAGAAACAAAATAGAGATTGCTTTATTTATATCCGTAACCTTTGTGGCGTCGCTTAAAAATGTTAGAAGATATTCTTTTGATACATTAGATAACTCCAATATTTTGGAAATAATAACCAAACCTAACATACCAGCATATGTACCCGTTACCCCTATAAATAATGAAAAGCAAAAGCCGATCAACGCTAACACAATGGTTGCCACATAAGAGCAAGCAAACATTTTAAAAAAGGATTCCATGGCTTCAACGTTATAATTAAAACTAATTTTTTTATGTTCAAACATCAGTAAACCTAAGTAGCTGCTTATACAAAACAATAGATATAAAATAAACATGATGCTAGCTATAGACAAACATTTAGCTAAATATAGCGATAAACGGCTCTTAGAATGAGAAATATATAATTTAATACTCCCTTCCTCAATTTCTCTAGAAACAGTTGAAGTTGTGAATCCGGCAACAGCAATAAAAGGTAAAAACAAAGATGTTATAAAGCCGAGATATAATTCTATCAACTCAAAAATACTGATAGAAGATGTTTGAGAATGTAAAGATACAACCCCTGAATTTGTACTGATCTGATAAGAGAAAAAGAGTGGTATGAAAAAAAAGACTAATAAAAATATATAGGTTTCCTTTCTTCTTAGCACTTTATCCATTTCGACAGCAAACTGTCGCATCTCTTAAATCCCTACTTTCTTTAAAAATAAGTTCTCAAGCTTATTTTTGATTTCCTCCACATGATAAACATCAATACCATTTAATGTAAGCTCTTTTAACAAATTGGGCAATTGCATTTCATTATGTTGAATAATAATTATCTCTCCATCTAATTTACATTGAATCCCAAGAATTTGATCTAGGATTTTTAACGCCTCGACATTATTACTAGTTTTAATCTTATACCCCAAAAAGTTTGTGACATCACCAATATTCGCTACTAATTTAAGATTCCCGTTTTCTATAAATGCAATTTTATTACATATTTCCTCTAATTCATCTAATTGATGACTCGATATCATAATGGTTGTACCTTCGTTCGCAAGCATCTTTAGTTTCTCTTTCAATTCTACAACTCCTTTAGGATCAACACCCACGAAAGGTTCATCTAAAATTAACAACCTAGGTTTCGCCAATAAAGCTTGTGCTAATCCCAAACGTTGATTCATTCCAAATGAGTATTCCTTTATTTTCTTGTTTTTGACATTAATTAACCCTACAAATTCAAGAACATTGTACACATCATTTAATGGTAATTTGTTTAGAATAGCAAATTGTCTTAAAACTTGGAAACCGGTTAAATACCTAGGAAACGATGCATCTAACAGGTATCCTACATGACCAGATAATTTACTCCAATTTTTCCATGGATCCTCCCCCAACACCTTAACGTGACCAGATGTCGGTTTGATTAAACCCGTTATTATTTTCATTAAAGTAGTTTTTCCTGCGCCATTAGCCCCCAACAGTCCAAAAATCTCTTTCTCATGAACAGACAAAGATAGGTCATTTAAAGCTTTTCTATTTTTATACGTTTTGTTAACACCATCTAGTTTAACGACCTCCAAATGGACATCCTCCCTTTTAATAGGCACTTAAACCTTTTTTTCGTTTCGCTAATGCAAAAAGCCAATTAAAAATTAACAGGCCTACCACAATATAGAAAAGGGCATTTACAAAGCCCATAAGAAGATATAGGTTATTATCAGTCTGGATGAATAAAGCAATTGAAACAAATGGAAAAACAAAAATCCCAAAAACATGTAGAAATGAGTCCCACTTACTCCAAGGAAGTACCATTGCGGTCATTGATATAAGCATTAATAAGTTAGGCAGAGGACCAATATTTTTATAAAAAATTAAAAGACCACTAAGAATTAATCCGATTCCCACCCCAGTCAATAATATGATTATAGCAGTTATGAAAATAGAAAAAAATGGAACATTTACATTTATAAAAAATATAAAACCAATAAGGGCAACAAAGATAAAAGGAGTTAGAAAGAATATATCACTAACAAGGCGCGACAGTATAACAGTTAAAAAAGAATACCTACTGAAAATAACTCTTTCTAATGTTCCTAATTGTATATCTTCTTGAATATTGGTGCATATAGAGCCTATAGCTGTAATTGCAATAGGCCATAACAAAACACTAATTGCTTGATCTACTGTAGATATTTTTGAAATAATTACAATTGAAACTCCTAAGAAAACGGCACTTTGTATCATGTTCATTAAGAAGGATAAAGGGTAATTTTTCCTAACCCTCCAACTGCGTTTAATCTCAGCTAATACCAATTGAAGAAAGCTCAAGTTCTCCCCTCCACTTGTTGCATACTCTTAATTTCACAAAGTTCATATCCACACTCTAACAATCTAACAATGACTTCATAAAGCTCTTTATTGCTTTTATGACTATAAACTACAAATGAATCAGCTTTAAAGTCTAAAAATATATTTGAAGGAAAGTTAGCAATATCAGAAATATACCCCGAAAATTCGAATGATACAAAATCATAAGAATTAAAGTCTGTCTTGTTTATTTTTAGACTTTCTACAATAGCCCCCTTTTCCATAATAAGAATATGATTCACTGTCGATTGTAAAAAAACGGATTCATGACAAACTATTAATATGCTAATGCCAAGTTCTGATACTAATTGTTGAAGAATTTTGCTTAGTTGTACTTTTGATTCATAATCAAGCCCATTAGTTGGTTCATCTAATATTAGCAATTTAGGCTTACTTAATAGTGCAATTGCAAGTGAAAGTTTTTGTTGCATACCTCTTGAATATGAGCCAGTTAAATTATCAATAAATGTATCTAATCTTAATAACTCAATCATATTATCTATTTCTTTCTTCATATTTCTAATTTTATTTAGTTGACAAAAATACTCCAAATTTTCCCTTCCTCTCAAATTCCAATAAAAAGATCTAGACCCCTCTAGGAGAATTGAAACATTTTCTTTAGCATTGCGATCATTAAGAGGTTGACCAAACAACATGACATTACCTTCATCAGGGATTAAAAGACCCGCAATTAACTTTAAAAGTGTAGTCTTTCCCGATCCATTTCTACCACTAATACCTATAATAGCTTTTTCTGTTAAACGAAAAGAGACTTGGTTTACCGCTCGTATCGTTTTATCTTTCCATTTGAACACTTTAGATACATTACTTACTTCTAAGATATTCTGTCGATCCATTATTAAACCCACCTTGAAAATCCCCGAGCACTTGGGATATATCCCATCAAGCGCTCGGAGATTGTAGATTAAATTTGGTGACTGCCTTTAGAATAGCAATACTGGAAACTAAACACCAGCAAATTAATACCTACGCAACCCAGCTTCTTAAACATGCTATCCCCCCTCTCCTATTTTTCCCTCCTACTTCATAGATAATCCTTAATACCCTATATAACCCTATATATTGTTAATTTGGTATATTAAGAATTATCTACCTTTATAATAAAAATTACCTACTAGATTGTCAATAATTTACCTGAATACGGTATGAATTGAAATTGACTTTGATTTTGTTGTAATTTTTATTGATGTATGATCCATAAAACCCTTTTTATGCTTATGACCTATATCATCTCTATTTCTGAAAATGAAACAAATCTCTTTTTTGGGTGCACAAACCAAAAAAGAGACAAAAAAAGTACAGGGAGTAGTGATGGATATGAGTACTCGAACATTCGTTTGTTATCTTACCTCTTTCCATTTTTGATACACATTCAGTAGGAGTATACTGTACCCACTCCTTCGCGTTAGTTTCATCCATAGCTGCCGCGATCGACGGACGAGTCGTCCTGCCATCGTGATCACCGTCTGAATGATCGTCTTGATGCGGCGGCGTTTCACTTTATGATGTAATGGATGTCTCGGATCGCTTAATAGATCTTGTCCAATCAGACGAAGAAGGTTGTACACGAATGCTCCCATGACTAACACGAGCGCATTCGTTTTCATCTTCCCTGATGGAAGTCGCTCTAAATCTAAGTCGCTTTTCAGTTCGCTATGAAACTGTTCGCATGTCGCATGATCGTGATACAATGCGAGCACATCACTCATTCGAACATGCTCGTATCCTTCGAGGCGCACCCAGTAGCTTTCGACTTCGTAATTAGGAACGAGCATCAGCTGTCCATTTCGTTCCATCGTTCGTTCCGTCACTTGGGTGACTTGAACGTACGTATACGTGTGTCCATCGATTGCTGCGGTCTGTGGAAGGCATAACTCATACGTTTGTACTCCTTCAGTTTGTCCATCATCGATGCGTCTGCCCTTTTGCGAAGCGATCTGGAACCAAAGCGCTTTCGATTCTCGGCGTAAGTTTCGCTTGATGACAAAGTCCACGTATGCACATTCGCTTCCGCATCGTTTCCTGCATCCATGCGGACAAGCAGACGAGACGAGGTCAGCGGACGAGCTCGACGGATGGCGGTAGTTAAAAACGAAGGCATGTTGTCTTGTACATGTTGTTTCCCTGGACGCAGCTCGGCATGAACGATATACCCTTCCTTCCCTGCGTACGCAAACAACGGCGTAAAACCGTCAAATCCTTTATACATTCGACTCACTCCTTCTTTCTTCGTATCGGAGTTGTCAAATGGGGAAGCATCTATATCAAGGGGAAGCCATGTCGTTTTCCCTGATCGTATCAACGGTTTGCATCCATTGTAAAGATGTTTTGTCACGGATTTAGGTTGAACATTTTATTTGTGATATTTTTCTCAAATAAAATGCATGCTACATTACATATGTACAGATCAAAAAATCCCTTTTTGCCCTAGGAGGGAGTGGATGAAAATGAACAAAGCCATGCGCTTACTTGTCGAAGAGTTTGAACAAGAAAAAGAAAAAGAAGTGCACGAAAAAACACTTGAAATAGCAAAAATTTATTAGACGTACTACCGATTCACGAAATTGCAAAACGAACAGGGCTTACAATTAGCGAGGTTGCTGATTTGGCGAAGGAAATGGAGAAATAATAGCTTATCGACGATGTCGCTTTTCGTGTATGGTACGATGACTATGCATGAAAGGTAACTATTCAGCCACATGATCAAGTGGGCTGAATATTTTTTGTATTTCTCATGCGAACAGTGCCTGCCACCGTTCGCTATGGATCGCACTAAAGTTAGGCTGCTCTAATTATTCCTGATAAAAAAGAGAGCTCACTCGCTCTCTTCCTCCTCTTCGTCATCATCAGGCAACGAAAAAGCTCCCCACTTTTTATAATGCTCATTTTTCAACATGTTTTCGATTTCTGCTTCGATATCCTCTTCATCCGTAACCGGAAGCGACATCCCCGCATATCCCCAACCGTTTGACTCGAGCCATTCGATAAACTCTGACATAAAATTTTCATAATCCTTATCACAGTTGACGATGTAGCCATCTAATCGGATGTCAAAACGCATAATGCTCTCTCCTCTCAGCTTGATCATCACAGTTTCTGCCATCAGGAATTATAACATACTGCGAATCACTCGGCACTCATCATCTCAGCCCATCACCCTCAAAATTTCCTTAAACACCATCGATGGCTGTTTCAGTAAGTCATCCATTGGCAACGTTTTGATTTCGCCCCCTTTTGTAATCACTAACTGATGATCGGCTAATTTAATGACGATGTCTTTAATTCGATATGCTTCAATTTTTGACGCTTTATCTAAGTATCGATCATCCAAATCAAACCGAATTCGATCGGATAGTCTCCTGAGCATTCTCCATAAAGTGATTTCCTCTTTAGATTTCATAAATAATTCTGGCAGCTCTTTTGCTTCTTTTAATGTGTTTAACGTTGTCATCGTGTAGACCGATATTCCATATCCCACTGGTCTCACAATGTTCTTTAAAAAATGCCAGCTTTCTATTTCAAATTTCACGTACTCTTCCGAACTATTTTTTGGTAATTCATGAAGCTCGAATCGTTTTACGAATTTCACATCGACAATTTTCCCATAGCAAGTAACCCCATTTACTGGGGCTGCTCCTTTTTTTGGATAAAGGGCAATATATGTTGCTTCTTGCCAACCTTTTTTTAATCGCTTCACAGGAATGTGATAAAAGCGGTGCTGGAGATGGGCGCGGTAGTTTTGCTCTCGCGGCACCATTCCGACAATCACTTTCTCATCTAAAGAAGACTGCCATTCTTCGATTGTTCCTCTTGGAAGAATCCCTTCCTTCTGCAGTTCCTCTGGGCTTTTTTCGATGAGCCGCTCGATCAGTTGTTCGACTAAACGTGTCGCATTCGGCAAAAACGGCAGTCCGCCAATATTGACTTCATTAATGCTTTTGTATAGCTTATGTTCTTCGTAACCATCCTCATCGTACCAAGGGAATAACACATAGGCACCAAATGCCGCTCTTTCGTACGGACCATCATGGCGGACAACGAGTGAATCACGATAGCGATGCATCGTGTTAATATCTTCTTCCATCGGCCCCGGAAGTTGATAATTTCGATGATAGCTGCTTCCTTCAACCGCAAAATCAATGCGATATTTGGCGTCGAAAATATAATTGTACGTGTAGTCTTTTCCCTTCTTTTCAATCGCCAACATCGTATCGGGAATTTGCGGAATGGTCGGTAATTTCCCTTCATATTTTTGATACGTTAAAACAATTTTTTCGCCTGTATGCGGATGTTCATATACTCTTGTCGCTGAACGATTCTTTTCTAAGTTGACAAACAAGCCAGTGCGATTGACCTGGATGATGTCCTGACTTACGAGCTTATACTTTTTCCCTAATATTTGTCCTAATTTCAGAAACGTCCAGTACTCATATAGCGTCGCAACATCTTTAACAGACATTTGGTACAGCTTTCCTTGAAGCGCAAGTCCTCTTGTGACAATCAAATAAATTTGAAAAGCATCGCGATACCCTGGAGCCATCTGCAAAACAAGGCTCATCACGGAACGATCGAGCTTTCCGATTGGTTGCCAAAATCGGTTTTTTGTTTTCTTTTCTAATTCCTTTTTCATGTTCGCAATCTTTTCAAGCAAATCGGGATCCGGTTCCGCTTCATATCGTTTGTTTTTGGATTGAACTTTCTCAAATAAATCTGTTAATTTATGAATCAATCGTATCATCATCCATTTGACAAAACGATTTTCTAATGTATCGTAAGTCAGTTCTTTTTTCATTTTTAATCCCGATATCGGCATCACGGAACGTCCATGGAGCATCAAGCCATTTGCGACTTCACAAAATAATTGCGGTCGTTTCCGCAAATATTGTCTCCCTTTTTGATCAAG
Organism: Anoxybacillus dikiliensis; assembly: GCF_050613275.1. Lineage (GTDB taxonomy): Bacteria > Bacillota > Bacilli > Bacillales > Anoxybacillaceae > Anoxybacillus. Next base: position 377,737 of record NZ_CP187112.1, on the reverse strand, counting down.
CCGGCCGAGCTGATCGCCTCTTGCCTTTATACGGGTAGTGACGAGTTGATGATGCGGCTGCCGTTCAATTTGGTTGATCGCTTGCAGAAAATCGTGAAAATGGGCTTCCATCAGGCGGAAAAATTCACTGCGTGACGGCGTGCCGTCGAGTTTTGCTTTCGCCCGCTGATACGTTTTCTTGATAAAGTGGAAGGCAAGATTGTAAATTTCATCGCTTACTTCTTGTAATAGTTTTTGATAATCTTCTTTATAATTTAATTTCGTTGGAAAAATTTCGAGAGTCACTTCTAAGATCGTCTTGTTTCCGTTTCTTATTTCAAAGGTGGAAAAGCCAACTTCATTTTGAAACTGAAGATTTCCCATTAGTATATAGTCATTGCCGATTTTTACTTTATCGATCGCTCTTCTTAATAACGGATGTTCATGATAAAATGTGAAATCGCCATCCGTTTTCGGGGAAACGATTACTTGATAAATGCCGTTTTCAAAAAAGATCGGGCGATGTGTCGACCATTCGACTAACTTTTGTTGATTAATATCAAATACTTTCACTTCTTGTACGCCTTCCCCTTCTACCGAAAACTCCATCCATTCATGAAAATCTAGTTGGTGGTATTGATGTAGCCCTTGATACTGTTCATGATACGGCTTTCCTTTTATAACAAGGGTTAAACATTCGGTTTCAATATGGACAAGCTGTACATCCTCACGAGCTAATCCAGAAGGAGGTAAAGCCATCATCCCTCAACCTCCTTAACATGTCTAACACTTTGTTTGCACTTCTCGGATATTTCGCATATGTAAAATCCAGCAGGCCATCGTATTCCCCGTTTAATTCAATGTTCGTGCAAAACGTAAATAATTGTTCTAACGCGTGCTGCACTCTTGTGTCGCTTCCAGAGATTCTTGGTAAGATTTTCTGCAGCAGGCAATGGTCAAAGGCATTCCCATGTGTCATCAACTGTCCTTCTTCGTTATAGGCAAGATAAAAACATATTTCGTCGCGGACCCGATAGCCGACATGTGCCCCTAACGGTTGTAAGTATTCATTGATTTGGACTAATTCAGTTGTTGCTTTTTCAACAATGTGAGGATATTGATGATAAACGTCTTTTAAATGTAAATAGACAGCAGCAAACGCCTCTTGTTTTAAAGAGATTGGTTCAACTTTCTTTAATTCTTTTAAAAAGTCTAGATGACTAAGTTGAACGCGGTTAAATTCGATCGTATTAGCCCTGTCTAACACTTTTTTGCTGAAAGGGTGGGTTGTTTCATCCATATTCACCGTTCCGATGATATACACATTTGGTGGCAGGGAGATGTCTTGACCAGCTATTTCTTTTGAAAGAAGATTGGATGATACGATTTTTCCATCTTCCCAACGCCGACTTTCCATCACACTTAATATATCGCTAAAATAATGCTCGACACGGGCTAAATTCATTTCATCAAGCAAAACAAAATAAGGATCCTCTTTATTTTGTTCCGCTTCTAGCACCACTTTCGTGAGCGGTCCTGGCTTAAATTCTCCTTTGATGTCGACATATCCAAGTAAATCAGAGCCATCGTTCCAATCAGGGCGAACAGGGATTAACGTAAATCTTCCATTTTTTTCTGTCGCTCCTACACTTTCCGCAAGCCATTGAATGACCTTTGTTTTCCCCGTTCCTGAAATGCCTGATAAAATGACAAACGGTTTTGTTTTCAATGATAAAAATAAATTGATTATTTCTCCTTTTGTATAGTAAAAACCTTTACCGGAGATATAGGAATAGATATGATTCGTAATCGCTTCATACGAATAAGATGTTTCTATTTGCTTCATATCAACTTTAATCTCCACATATCTTTCATAGTATTGAATCATTTGTTGTAAGTCTTGTTGTAGTTGTTCTTCTGATGGCATTTGTTCAAACGAGTATGGGATATAAGCAGCGACAGACAGCTTATAGTCTTTTGCTTTTTTGCTTTCGCCAAGGTCAATCTCGTCATCTTTTTTGACGTTTTCGCTCATTGGAATGATTTGACGAATCTCTTCTTTGATTTGAAGCATTTCCTCTTTTGGAGTTTCCGTGACCCCTTGGGCAAAAGTTAGATAAACTCTTTTCATATCTTCGCTGAACAAATAAACAATATAATATCCTCTTTGCGTAGACGTTGTGACCGTTTTGTCCATCACCGCAATCCATGGAATCGCAGCCCAATTCCCTTTACCAACGGATCCTTCCACGATATACCGCTCTGGATCAATAAAATGAAAGTGTTTGATTGTGTTTGGAATTTCATTCATAACTAAATGAGCCATCGGATGTTTAGAAATGCTGTCTCTTTTTGCTTGTAAATAGTTCTCCATCACTTGCAAAAGTTGAGTGCGCAAGTCCATTTTTTACAAACCCCTTTTAATATTTGGATAAATACTCTAAAATTTCAATATTTGTGTTCCATCACCAAAAGATGTACTTGCACCTGCCATGAAAGTATGTTAGCTGTTTCTAGCCGAACCCGCAGTGCAAAACGTTGGATATTTCGGTATCCGTATCCCCGACGTTTCATCAGCTTGATCTCGTTATTCGTTCCCTCCATCTTTCCATTCGAATAATGGGATAAAATGCACGATATCATCTCGTCTGTTCGTTTGACGAGTGATTTTGCGATGGCACGAACAACGGGACAAGGACAAAACAAATACCGATGAATCCAAGCCTTCAAGCGTCGTTTCGCCTGTTGCTCATCTTTGCTTTTGAACACATAGCGAACATGTTGGAGCGATTGGTAAACAGACTTTAAGTCACCACTTTCATTACACCATTCTCGTGTGATTTGACGTTCTTTCTCCATCAATTTCGCTGGACATTGGCTCAATAAACGACAAACGTAACGAACATTTTCGCGTTTCTTGCCTCCTTTGCCCAAATATTTGCGACAACGTTCTAAAGCATCTGTAAACAGCTGAATGACATGGAAATAGTCGACGACATGTGTCGCCTCTGGGCAAACCCGTTGAATCGCTTTTTTCATCGCTGGAGCCAAGTCACTCACGACATACTGAACAGAACGAGACACATGAGCCAATGCACGCCCAATGGCTTCCTCGTTCTTTTCTGCTTCCATGGCATACACTTCTCCCGTTTCGGCATCCATCATCGCCACTCCATAGTCATGCCCTTTTCGAAAAGCAAGCTCATCGACACAAACCGCCTTTGGTTGGATGTCATTCGATAGGAAGGAAGGGGCATGGGTATAAAACCATCGTTCAACGGTCGTGTAAGGAAGCTTGAGCATACGAGCCACCGCCTGAATGGATGTTCCGATGCAAGATTGCGCGACCCATCGCTGAAAAGCATCCGTCGCCACACTTCGAGGAGAGGTGGCTGGATACGACGTGCTGAACGTCACGCCACACGTGCTACAACGTCTGCGCTCGATAGGAAGTTCGATCCAAAAAATCCCTATTCGCTGAGCATAGCCATGCATCCATTGCTTCTTTTTGACTGTCATTTTGATCGTGCGCTTCAAGCAGACAGGACATACGGGCATTGTTCGGGTAGAGAAAGTTCGAAAATCCAACGTTCCCCTTCTTTCCGCACCTTTTGAATCAAAACATCTGGTCAATCGATGAGTTCTTTGATAAACTGAGAGTACATGCGAATTTCCCTCCATGGTTTGGTTTGGTCACCTTTACCATACAGGAAAATTCGCATTTTTTGTACCCTCTATTTTCTCTATGCACACCTACCTTAAATGATCAAGTACAACTTGTGGTGAAGAGCCAACAAAATTTCTAAACTCGTTCGACACCAGAACAAAAAATCCTCTCGATTTTTGCCGAGAGAATGTGAAATATGAGATATAATGTCATCCGTGGACGTTGGGTTTAATGAAATTTTTACAACTCAAAACCCATGATCTCCTAACGCCTTTTCAGCAACATTTACGCTTCGATCCCATTGTTCACCATTTCACAATCCAATTTTTGTATTTCCTCGAATGAAGAAACATAGAAATTACTGAACACATCATTGCCAGCGAAGTGAAAATTTAAGCAACGTTTAAAAACAGTTTATGTAAGTATCGTGTTCCTTCTTTGTTATTTCTAAATTCAAATTATAGCTTGACACTTTTCCACAGCATTAAGAAAAATTCCGGTTTTATTTTTCATATTTTTACAAAATTGCACAAGGAATCTGACAGCTATTGTCGAAAAAATATTTAAAACGAGAAAGTGGGAGGGAAGCTTGTTGCGCAAAATCAACCCTATTCGGTTGGTTGGTATTTGGAAAGAAGGGTATGCCCTAGATTATCATTCAATTACAAGCGAATTCATCGGTATAGATGAATGGGGGCACAATCGCTTTCAAACAACTAGAAGTTATTTAGGTGAGTTATTGTATCAATTTAAGTATAATCAAGATAGGGAGAAGTTAGCTGAAATAATAAGCCTGATCACCCAATTTATTTCTCGTTGGAATGCCATAAAGGAAGTAGACGTAGTTCTCCCAGTACCCCCATCTAACCGTAACAGAACATTTCAACCTGTTTTTGAACTAAGCAAACAGATTGCGGACTATTTACGTGTACCTTCATATAATGACATATTAGAAAAAACAAATGCAGCTCAAGCCAAAAATCTAAATAAATTTGATAAATCAGAAATATCAGGGTCGATTGTGCGAAAAAAAAGATTTTTAAAATTGGTCAATATATTAGTTGTAGACGATTTATACTCCAGCGGAGCAACATTGCATGAAACTGTGAGAGTGTTAAAAACAGATGAGAATGTTAAAAATGTATACGTCCTCACAATAACAAAAACAAGAAGGTGAATTGAAATGAAAGTATTTGTCGCGGGACCACGAGCAGTATCTGTTTTGAATAAACAAGTAAAAGAAAGATTGTCCAACATTATAAACAACAATTTCACTGTTTTGGTCGGAGATGCAAATGGAGTCGATAAGCAAGTACAAAAGTTTTTACATTCGGTGAATTATCGAAATGTTAAAGTTTATGCAACAAATGGAAGAGCAAGAAATAATATCGGACAATGGGAAGTAGAGAAGGTGAATGTTGAACCAACAAAAAAAGGATTTGATTACTACGCAGCCAAAGATATAGAGATGGCGAAGGATGCAGACTACGGTTTTATGATTTGGAACGGGCAAAGTAAAGGAACGTTAAACAACATGATCAATCTTGCCAAGCTAAACAAAAAAGTATTAGTATACTTTATCCCTGCTAAACAATTTTACACAGTTAAAGATGTGGGTGACATTCAGATGATGATAGACACCGGCAATCCCCCTATTTCCACAAAACTTCATGAGCTCATGCGTGCTTCAGAGCAGTTAAAGCTGTTTTGAATTGTTAAAATAGCGAACAGTGCCAGGCACTATTCGCTAAGATTGTAAAATGCGCGTGTTCCATGACGAAGCGATGCCCCAGCCGACATCCACAGGGGTGGTGGTTAACACGAGTTGTCTAATTTCTTGTTGTTGTTCTTCCGTAAGAAATGGCACGCGACCAGGCGGCAACCGACGATCGAGTAGATGATCGAGCCCACCTTGATTAAAACGTGCAACGTAGAGGACAACCGATTGACGGCATACGTTGATCATTTTCGCGACATCTTTACCGAGGTGATCTTCCATGACAAGACGAACAGCGGTCACCCGAACGCGAAGAGAAGCATCTTTGATTTTCCGTTCTTGTTTCCGAAGTGTTCAAGGCGTCCAGCCGTGATCATTTGTAATTTTAAGACGTTTCATGTCCTTTCCGCTCCTTTTACACATGAGTATTTAGGAGCAGTATAGCCATGAAAAAAGGTGCTCATACAGAAGTCATCGTTTTAAGGTGCATGTATATAGAATACCGCAGCATTCGAACAGCGGTTTTGCTGTATATGTTGTTCCGTCTGCTTTTGCTTCGTTCGAATCATTTGCACGTGCCGCTTTTTCATTTCTTTTTCTTGCTTTTTGTCTTTGACAAGTGCTGTTTCTATTCAAACATATAATGTAGTTAAGCAAGCTACAGAACTACCCATCCTTCATTTATAATACGTCTCGCAGCATTTCTTATCCCATTATAACTAATTCTCCCATTACCAAAAAAAGGAGTGGAAAGCATCAAAATAGATCTTTCATTGCTAAAAGTAATTTTATAAAGTGTATATTGCTCATGTTGAAAATTCCAAGTACTAACCATTTCAATCGTCGAAGAGAAATAGTTTAGCATCATTTCAGTGAGCGTTCGATCATAAGATACGAGGAGCTTTACATTTTGATTTTCAATAATTGTTTTACGAATAAGGGAAAGTCTGTTGTTGGCTACTTCATCATAATAATCATTTACAGAATTCCAAATAGATTCATAAGGTTTTATGCTTTTTTTAGACGGCTTGGGCAATGGCATCATTTCGCCAAGAAAATGATTGGAACTTTCTCTCCCTAATTGCTTAGTATAAAAAATGTAATCGTTAATATTTTCAACAGTTGCGTCCCTTCCTTCGATCTCCAAAATAAAAGCCGCTATATAGCGCCAAACATTAGGACCTGTCCATGATGATAACGATATATTGTACAAATCTTCCCAAACATGCCGAAAATCCATTTGAAGATGAAACTTTGAGCGAATCTCTAAACTTTGTTCAAGTGTTTTCGTACGGTGTCTCCATATTTCTGCCCCGCCTTCTTCAACCCCAATAAACCAAACCGGTGCATTGACATTTCCGTAGCCAAGCCAATTATACAAACATGAACGAACCAATCTCTCAAAAGAAGTCGAGGTTTCCTGCCTTATTTCGTTACTGTCATGGTTCAAATTTTCGCCAGTTTGTATCATTTCAGCCCTTTTCCCTGACATAGACATCATGGCAATCTCAATCAATTCCCTTAACTGTTGATCAGAAAAATTTTCAATCTTTATCCATCCTCGCGGATCAACGTTATATCCTTTTTTCTTTATGATTTCACTATCCATATACTTGGCATTTACATATCCATTTCCACTAGGGTATAATTCCCTAGCTAATATTTTCCCTCTTTGCAAGCTTTCTGGATAAACATAATTTACTCGATTGTTACTTATAGGCTTTTCTTGTAATTGCTTAAATGACCGAAAAATAGCTTTCTTATGCTCAAAGCTCAGCATGTTCATTCCTCTCCCCCATATCTTTAATACGATGCTCCTTGGCCAGCGATTCCCGATTCACGGGAAAAAAGCAGGGCTTGCCATATCTTCGCCGTAAGCAGTGTGAAATGGCAATTATACTCTATCGTGTTCATTTTAAAACTCCCAAATAACTAAATTCTTTTGTACCAGGCAGTTTTCTGCAATAACCGTTTTCTCTTTCGCCGTTTCTCCATTTATCCAACTCCGCTAGACGGAATATTGCCATCCGAATAGGCATTTCTATTTTGATCCCCACGCACCGCCCCTCCTCAGTCCGTCAACTGTTTTGATTTCCCTAATTCCAGTTTATCTGTCACAAACGATTCAACTCATCAAACACCCTATCCTTAATGTTCGTTGATGTAATGGATAATAAATCAATTTTCTTTGAAATAACTTCTTGAATTTTACCATATTTTTCTGAAGTTTTTTCGTCATTTGGAACGCGTTTAAACACTCCATTTTCAGATTCATGATTAGTAAAGTTATTGCCATCATATAAAGGCCAGTAGAAAAACCAATGCTCAGAAACGCTCGGCGGTTTATCCCAATGTTCAAGGGTTGAATATACGTATTTGCATAACGTCATCCGTGGTTCTTCTTCAAATGAGATTTCAACCGCATAGATTGGGTCGTTTTTCAACCCATTCCCCGACTGGCAAGGAGGGGCGGAATCTCTCTGATATAGCTTGATAAAAGATTGAATGAACCAGCCTCGATACTCGCGGTCAGATTTCTGACGTAAAAATTGTGGGATCACCGGAACAAATCCACATTCAACCGATTGACGATCCAATTCCGCCAACAGTTTATCGACACTCTCGTACGTTTTTCGCACAACCTCAAAAGCGTTTTTTATGTTCTCTCGTATACTAACGGAATTCATAATACCACTCCTTTTCAATACGATTGGCACTTAAATGAAAAAACTGTTCATCCAGATAAAAATGAAAATAGGAGTAGCGGTCAACTAAAGGACAAGCAAGGCTTTGAAAGTTTTGAAAACGATCAAATCCCTTTTTTCTTAATAAAGCAATCAAATCCTCCAATATTAACCTTTCAAACTCATTCAATGTTTCATTTTTTTGCACGCACACCAATTGATGGAACACTTCTTGCCACGATAAATACCCAAAATGAACACCGCTTGGCAGTTTTCTGTCTTCCATCACCTTTTTAGCAATCATATTCACTTCTGGTTCCGTTCCTAATAAGAGCAAAAACTTTGGCGTCTGCCCTTTACCCTTTAGTAAATCACTCGCTTCTCGCTCCAATTGATCGTCTGATGATAAAGGACTATGGTATTTCACTTCGATTCCTATGATCAAATGATCCAATTCCAGCAAAACATCGATTTCGCTTCTTTCTCCCTTGACCCAAAACTTAACCTTATCCCCTATAAATTCGTCTTTTTGCGCCGCCAAACCGTTTATGAACACCGTTTGATCAGTTTGAGAAAAAAATACAGCCTTGCTTAAAATCGGCTTAATCCCTTTGTGAAAAGGGAGATAACGCGACGTACCAAATACGTTCGCTGTCAGCTGATCTTCAAGCCGCTCGCTTAAATTCGAACCGTCTGATGATATTTTTCCATGTATTTCAGCTAACAAACTTTCTCCCCCCTGTCTGTGCCCATACATTCGACAAGTGACAGGATCCGCGTGCAACGAAGCTTCTCCTGTCGCACTCTAATTTTTTAATTGCTTCTCATAACACTTCTTCATCACAACAGATAAATCCGGGTTAATCAAGTCTTGCCCGAGACGTTTTCGTTCCTGACACAGCTTTTCTTCGATAGGTGACAACAGACACTAAAACTATTTCTCTCAACTATATACGTCCCCAACATGAACGGCTACATATCGGAACTCGCCATGTTTATCTTGGTTGATAGTAGAATAATGATGCCATTTCAATTGATATCTCCCTTTAATAAAGATCGGCGCATCACGGTTTTTTTTCGTCCCTGCTGATGCACGTTCCTGCCATTTTAACTCCCCGGTGATGATCCGGTTTTCATGAATGCGAAACTCGCAGTCCACCGTATTTGGTCGCATCGGCTCGGTCCAATACAAATGGTCATTCGTTAGCAGCACAACGATCCCGTATACATTCCTTCTCCCCATTGTTATTCGTTCTAACTTTTCCACTTGCGCCAAAAAATCATAACGACCCTGATCCTGAGCACCGTGGTGCTTCAATTCAATCGTTTGCCCGTTTTGCTTTATCGTGACCCGAGCGAGCTTGTTCATTAAACAAATCGCGTATTGGCGCCCACTTTCCGGTTCTTCCACCCACAAATCGATCAGATAATCATGAACGCGTTTGTTCTCCTCGACGCGGAATTTTTCTTGAAGTTGAAATTTTAATGACTGTTTAAACGCTTCTTTTGAAGCAAAAAATCGATACTTTTGCGATAGGCGTTCCAATTCCTCGTGAATAGAAAACATCATTTTCCTCCTTCCCTTATCTATAGTTGCTGCCCAAACGGCCGTGTTGCAAGTTCAGCCAATCGACTGCGTAAACTTGCATTTCGGATAATTATTGCAACCTTTAAATGTTCCGTATTTCCCTTTCCGAACGATTAGAACACCGCCACATTTTGGACAACGGTTTTGCTGTATATGTTGTTCCGTCTGCTTTTGCTTCGTTCGAATCGTTTGCACGTGCCGCTTTTTCATTTCTTTTTCTTGTGTCTTATCTTTGGCAAGCACTGTTTCTAATTTTTGAGCTAAACGTTCCTTTGTTTCCCTATCGATCACTTTTGTTTGATGTTGCTCGAGCACTTGTTTCAATTGTTTCGGATAAACCACATAAACATGGGCAAAATGAGCATTTGATTTAAACTTTGCCCGCGTCAAAAACACGACAACCGAGTGAATCGGAATATGCGCAAACTCCTCCCCAAGCCAGTCTCTTAACGCCTTGATATGCCCTTTGTTCTGCAAAATAGGATTAAGAAATTTTTCTTTTCGTTTATAAATGACTTGCGTCCAATATTTTGACGTTTCATCTCCGAAAATCCAGCCGCTGTAATTTTTCGTTTCGATGACAAACAGTCCTTGATCGGAAAGGATAATATGATCAATTTGCGAAGTTGAACCGTCTTGTTTTGGAATATACAGGTTATGAAAAGCTTTGTATTTTCCGGATGATGTTGCTTCTATATTTTTAATTGCTTTACGGACTTTATATTCTCCATACGATCCAATCCATTCCGCTTCTTTTGACTTGATCCATCTTGCCAGCAAAACAAGCAAGAGCAAAAGAAGCAATGTATAGAAAAGACCCATATTCACAATTCCCCTCCCCGCCCCCAAATGTTATTGTTACAAACTGCTCAATCGACTTCTTTCAATTCTTATCGTATTGTCTTTTCCGTCTAGCATATCGGCACGCTTGCTGCCGTAAATGCGAAGCCACGGGGAACCTTTGACCGCCTTCACCGACAGCCGCGCTGTTCCGCGAATCTGTTCTTTTTCGATATCCACGCATTCGAGAAATTCATCCCAGTAGACGATGGCAATCATTTGGTTGTAATCACTTAACTGCTTCTGGCCGCAAATAAAGGCAAAGATAAATTCTTTTTCTTTGTTGTTTTCGTGATGAATCTTAGTAATTTCTTCGATCTCATTGTCGCTAAACGAAAAAGACCAAGTAAAGTCCTTGGAACCTGATGGAGTGGTATTGTACTTCGTATAAATGATATAACTCGCTTTATTCGTCGTGACTTCGTATATTTGCCGGTTATCGTTTTCTTTTTCAAACAGTGCAGGCGCCAGCCCCCCATTAACCAACGCAGAAAGCAACGCCCCGTAATAGTAATCGGCTTTGCAAATCGTTGTCATTGTATTCCCCTCCCTTATTCCTAAATCCAAAAAAGCTCATTTAACTCGATTGTACTAATATTTGCAGAAAAATGCTATCGAATATTGTCAAATTATTTACAAATTTCCTATACGTAATCAACTAATATGCCGACTGAAAAATCGGGCGATCACAACAAAAAACTACCCCATCATCTTAGGGTAGCTTTCTCCTTTAGCGGGTAACAACAGGTACCAGGCCAATACATATTCGGGAAAAAGCGAAGAATAAAACCATTAAAAAACGCTGTGCCATCTTTTTATTTAAACAAGCGGTCGTGGTCAATCGTTATACATTTCACTCCACATGCAAAATATCGTTTGAAATCTCTTTATTTCCTCCCATAATGTATACGTTCTCGCTCCCGGTTAAATTCTTCATGCAACTTCCCTTGTTCGTATTCCATCAAATAATTTAATGTCTGCTCAATGGTTGCTATTTTCATTGTTATTAATATATCGGAAGAAGTATCCTCGTCATCTAATAATGTTCTCTTGTATCTCTCCAGTTCCAAAAGGCGCTCCATTATTTCTTTAAATCCTCTAATCGTCTTTTCATCCTTATAAATAAAATCACGTTCGAAATCAATATCCTCTAATTCCTGTTTATATTTGTTAATCGTGTTATCACGCATTTGTCTTGCAAAATCAGCTCTTCTTTGAATCGGACCAAAACGAAATTTATTTCTCCATGATAAAAATGTACTTTTAGGCACGCCTAACTCGCTTGCCCCTTCCCAAGGAACAACATCTCTAATCACGCAAAGTTCATACATAATCTCTTTCAACGGCTTACCGTACTTTTTTTCTACGATTTCTTGATAATCTTTATTTGTCATCATTGGAATCACATCCTTATTGTGAGTTTATCGCTAAATGTAAAAACGCTATTTCAGGAGCTAGCAGATGCCAAGCACTGCCCCTTCCTACTCATCTTTTACCCTTTTATGAACTTCTTCTTCCGTTAGGTCAAATATATGTGCAATATCGGCAATGCTCATTCCTTTTGCAATCATTTTTCGCATCATTTCTCGCTCTTTTTGCTTAGCTCCTTCACGTTTTCCTTTTTGTTCATACGAAATCAACAATTCCAACACTTGCTCTTTTTCTTTTGTTTCCATTTGATTCACCTCGTTTCGTAATCGTTGTCCTTCTTCATCCGACAATTTCACATATGTTTCAAAAAAGCCCATTAACAATCTCTGCTTTGCTTCATCCAGCTCTAAACGAACTAACATGCGTAAAAACTGTTTTTTCAATTCGATTCGTTCACTTTCAGTGTAACCCATTTTGCTTAACAGCGCAGCGGCGATCGGGTTGTCAATGCGAATGTAGTTGCGCCAATTTTGTTTGCGTAGTTCGACGGTGAAAAAGCGGAAGTGAAGAATGTTGCCAAACGGAAGTTGAAGCGTAGATGAGGACGGTTCATTGCGGATGGTATCGTAGCTGAAAACGGCAATCGGAACGACATTCGTGCGGTATTTTTCAAACAAGCGGCTAAAGTAAATGAACATCCGTTCAGGAAACGACGGTTGCACGTAGCTTTGATTTTCGAGCGAACAGTGCCTGGCACTGTTCGCTATGGAAGGCGTATGCCTAATTTTGGATAATCAACACTCGTGGTATCATCTTAAAAAAACAGGAAGAAAAAAAGGAAGCTCCGCCAGCCTTAACAAATCAAGAGGAACTTCTTATGGAAATTTTCGATTTGTTGAAAAAGCAGCAATTGGAAAGAGAATAACTCAATACTATAACAGAGTCTTCCCCTCGGTTAAAGGGACAGGCTCCGTTTTTTGGCGAAGAGCGACAGGTACTGTTCATCAAGATAATGTTAAATCTCAAACAGCCTAATTAGCACGTTTTCATCACCACGAAGCAAGATTTCTTCATAATGAGTCAAAGGATTATCTGTGTATCTCCAATTTCGCGTATTTTTTTTGTTGCAATCCCATATCACACCTGTAGGCCAATTTTTAGGTATTTCTCTATTGAAGAAAACAGCAGCCCCAAAAGTTGGACATCCCCAATGCTTAGAAGCACCTGCAAACCCATGTTTTGCAAAAAGTACGTCACCTGAATTGTCTTCACCAATTGGATGAAATTGATGCACTAAGTCTAAGATCACATCGACACCAGAATTTTTTAACTTTTCCTTCTTAATCCCAAATACATCATAACAAACTGCCATATAAAATTTCTTGCCTTTTAGTTCAAACACCCTTGAATAGCCATCTTCTAAAGATAAATGGGAATCTGCCCCATCAATCTCTTCAAAATCGGTTGGATAAAACTTCCTACCAATAGCTTGTAATCCATCCTTTGTAAACAACACGGCCATTTGATCCAAACCATACCATCCATCTATTCCCAAGCAAATAGCCATATTACTATTTAACTTTTTCAAATATTGTCCAATGACTTTATTGAGGATTGCATATAAGGTGTTAGGATAATTGCTCGTTCGATAAAAACCCGCAGGTAGGCGATCCCCCAGTTTTTTTGCACGATTGGCGGTCGACGACATTAATAATCGTTCCTTAAGCCCATTTTCCCAATTACTAGAGTACTCCTCATCGTTCAAAATAAGTTGCCTCATCGTTTCATTACATATATCGAAATGCCCTTTGGCAAATCAGCTTTGTTGCTTTTTTCATCACCATTTGATCGTTTGCCAGTTCGATTTGTATTTCATCGCTTTGATAAAGATCGAGTCTGCAAGAAACTCTGCTGGAAACGTCATTCCCAGCGAATGGCCAATTTTTAATACTTTCTTTCTACCCTTAATATTTTATCTCTACTCTTTCTAACAAATAACCTCTTTTCAGTGCGATGGTGTGCATTGGCTGTGCTGCCGCGAAAAAAGCTAAACAATGCAATAAATTTATGTTAATAAAGTCTTACACTTACATGAATTTATTGATGAACCTTATAACAGCCAAAGCTAGAAGAACATATATAGTCCAGTTTGCCGCCCTGTTCATTTTACTTTTTCCCGCAGTTTGTTGATTCATTTCATACATCCCCTTTACATTATCGGTAACTATTACGAATAATTGTAAGTTCTAAGAGTACATCATACAAGCTGAAGTTCCCGCTGAATGACTTACTCCTTTTACAGAAAAAAACTGACCAAGGAAGCGAATCTTTCACCCCTGTGGCCAGTTGTTATTAAATGCCCCTATCATCATTAATCATTTGCGTTATGATGTGTTGTATGATGAAATTTATCCCACAGCTCTCATTGACTCTTCCAATCTCCTAAAACAACTCCAACTGCTCGGTTTCGCCGAGGCGTTCGAGTGATTTTGGCTCGTGATCTTGGAAGTAGGCGTAGTGGAGCCATTTTTCCTTCGTCATCACCTGCTTGCTCGGGTCGGACGATGGACGGAGGCGGCAGCTGTAAATGATCGGGAAGTAGTCCCTGAGAAACTTGCCTTCCGCATGTGCGGTCAAGGCAATGATTTGGAAGCCGAGCTGTTCAGCGATAAAGAAGACCGGGTTGAGCACGTGGTCGCTCGACGCTTTTCCGAACGGATTGTCTAAAATGACGGTGCGATGGCGTTTCATCGTCGGCTGGATGTGCTGCTTTTTCTCTGCGACATAGTTGAGAATGCCTAAAAAGAGTGTCATGTTTTTGCTCCATTTTTCGCCGCCAGACCAGACGTTGCTTTGCTCCCACGAATACGAGCGCGTCGTCACTTTGTTGTCGTTCGTCACCTTTCGGCAGTTCACTTTCATGCCTTCGTTGTTCATGATGACTTGGAGAAGCTGCTTCGATTGCAGCCACATTTCGATTTCTTTTCTCACCTTCGCTTCGTCTTGCTGGCCGTGCTCGTTCATAAACCGTTCGGACTCGAGCTGCTGCAAAATCCATTCAATATGGTTGCGAATGCGCGTCTTGCCGACTTCTTCTTCCCACTCTGGAATCGTAAACGTGAAAATGCGCTTCCATTCGTCTCCGACTTTTACTCTTGTTTTGTTCGGGATTTGCTTCAGCTCCTCCACCAATGTGCGCAAATGGGTGTGAATATGATTAATAAACGCTTGAAGCTCCGCGTCTTTTTGCCGGATATGTTCATTCGCGTAGTTCGTCGCGCTTTCAACGCTTCGCATCATATTTTTCTTAAAGTCGATAATGTCTTCGTACGTCTCTTTATGCTCAATGCCGTTGATCGCCGTTTGCCGCATTTTCATATCTTTAATCGAAGCGTTGCAAAACTCTCTAAAAGAACGTTTCGCGCGCTCGACGCGGCTTTTCGCCTCTTCGACCGCTTGTCTGCCCGCCTTTAAGCTCTCGGTGATACCGTCGATAAAACGTTGGCGCTCGTACGTAAATGCCGTTGCTTCTTCCGCGCTCAACGAAAGGGCGTCGATCGTCGGCGCATTGAAATGATGCACTTCTTTAGATAACTCTAAATGGCGTTCTGCCTGTTCAATGCTTTTCATCTTTTTCGCCAGGCGCTCATGTTCTTGGTCGAGAAACGCCTTCCGTTTCTCTAGTTCTTCTTTTTCGGTTTTCAAATGATCGGCGATCTCATCAAGCGATTCGATGAACGGCCAACGTTCTTCATTCGGATATTGTTGTTGAAATTGCTGCTCTTTCGTTTTTAACACGCCGCTTTGCTGCTCCTTGCTGATCAAGGCATCTTGCACGTCTTTGTTTAACCGCTTTAATTCCGATTGGAGCGACGCGATTTGTTCTTCTAACCGCTGCAGCACATACGGTCCGTCGCTTGGAAACGAACGCGTTTCGTCGAGGTCGGGGTACTGCCGTTTCAGCTTGTTTATTTCGTTCGTGAGACGCTCGATTTCTCTTTGTTCAAACTCCTGCTTCGTCTTCCACTCGCCGTACGTCGTTTTGATTCCATGAATTTGATACTCAAGCTGGCGAATTTTATCGCGAATAATGCGCTCGCTTTCGTCTGAATAAAGCGGTGTAAAGGAGCGGAGCGATCGATAGTCATCGCTTCGCTCAATGGAAAGTCGCTCTGCTTGCAGCGACCGCATGCGCTCTTCGAGATCCGCTTTTTGTGCCAGCACATCCTCAAGCCGCGCGTTGAGGCGCGCGATGTCTTTCTCGAGCGCCGCGAGCTTCTCGTCGAGCGCTTTCGCCTTTTTCCGCTCTTCTTGCACTTCTTTTTCATATTGCATATACTTGCTGGCATCTTTAATTTTGTCTCTCCATCCGCGCATTTCCTCATCGTATTTACTACTAAGCGACTGCGCGTGCGCGATGTTGGTGCGCCATTCGTCGATGCGCGCTTTTTCTTTTTCAATCGCCATGTTCAGCTGCTCGATGCCGCTGATGAGCGCGGCGTATTGCGTGCGAGCCGCTTCAACTGTTTTGTACGGGTGAGCTTCCAAAAACGCGCGCCATGCTTGTTGCGCATCTTGCCACAATTTCAGTTCCGCTTCTTTTTCTTGACGGCGTTCTGTCATGTCACGGGCGCTTTCGTTGATGCGCTCTTTCCATGCGCGGAACGACTCCGGATCGCTCGCTTCCTCCCAATAGCGCGGCGCGATCCATTCGTACGAAAGCACTTCGTCTTCGATGCGCGCCGCTTCGTCCGCCGCAAGCACGACAATCGGCAGCTGCAAGCGGTCATTTAAGTACTGCACTTTTTGCGCGAGCCGCTCCTTCGACTTTGCCGTTGTAATCAGCGCCATCGGCCAGAGCGGAAACGCCCGCTTCTTCGCGCGGTCTTCTTCCTCGAGCGACTGTAAATATTCGACGCCCGTCGCTACGTAGTCAAATTGGTTTTTCCACGAGGCGAGCTGCTGCGCTAAAAACGGATCGGCGAAAAAGATGTCTTGCTCGCCGTACGCATCTGCGAGCCGCGAAGCGATGCGCTCGCGCACTAACAGCTCCTCCCGCTCTTTCGTTCTCTTCTCGATTTCTTCTTGAAGTCTCATTTCGATCGTCGCTTCATGGGCGTAGACGCTATCAAGTGCGGCCCATTGCGGTCGGAGCGATGCGAGCTTCTTGATGAGCGCTTGCTCCTCGTTTTCGAGCGCTTTGAGTCGTTGCGCCAGTGCCTCGCATTCCGCACGCTTTGCCGCCCATTGTTGTTGGAGCGCTTCTTTTTTCGCTTCCGCTTCTTGTTCCGCTTGGTGGAATTGCTTCACCTCTTGGCGCAGACGGACGATTTCCTCGTCAAGCCACCGTTCGCGCTCGATCCATTTCGCCATTTCTTCGTCTACCGATTGCTGGGACGGATTCGCCAAAATGCGTTGTTTAATTTGCTCCATGTCGTTCTCTCTTGCGTCAATGAGACTTTGAATGGCGGCGCGCTTTTCGCGGGTATCCTGCTTTTGCCGCTCACACGCTTCCTTTTCCTTCGTCCATTGCTCCAGCTGCGCTTGAATCGGGTTCAGCTCATAGCGAAGGCTTCGCTCGTCGTTGTCGATATCCTCAAGCTTCTTCATGAAATAGCCGAGCAGCGAGCGGCGCGCCGTTTCCAATTCTTCTTCATAATTAGCCAGCTTCTCGTCGCCCTTCAGCTTGGCGATCTCCTGCTCAATGTACGCAAGCGCTTCTTCGTGCCGTTTTCGCGCCTCTTTTCGCTCCGCCAGCTGCAGCGAATAATAGTCGCGCTCGAGCCGGGCGAGCACCTCTTCCTTTTCTTTCTGCCGCGCGAGGACGAGTTCGTATTCGCGCTGAAGCTTTTGCCAGCGCGTTTCTTCGACTAAGATGTCATATGTCGCGCGCTTTTTGTTGTGCGCGGCGTCGTTTTGTTTCCACTCTTCCAGTTGAGCCGCGATGTCGTTCTGCTCTTTGGCACACTCTTGTTTTTGTTTCAACGTTTCGAGCCATACCCCTTTGGCGCGCTGCTTCGCTTTTAAATAGGCGAGCTCTTCGCGATGGAGTTGTTCGTACGTGTCGACGTATCGCTCCAACTCCTGTTGGATGAGCTTGTTTTCTTCGATTGTCTCTTTCAGCTTTTTATAATGTTTGAAACTGGCAAGCTGTTTTTCAAACATATCGGCAAACAGCTTCTCGTCATGGCCGACGATGGCGCTTTCGACAATCGGAATGAGCAGGCGGTCAAACAGCTGGTTCGTGCTTTTGCATTCGTCGAAAAACGCTTCAACGCCGCCTTCCGAACTATTAATCTTCACCACGCTTTCCCATTCGCTTGAAATAATGTGATATTGCTCTTCGATAAACGACTTGTATTCTTTAATCGTCGCAAACGTGCGCGCTAAAAACGATTTTTCTTTCATATAACTATAGTAATCTTGTATTTCGCCGCGTTCCGCCGGGCGCTTTCCGTCTTTTCCTTCGCGCACGAATGGGATGCCTTCGATGCCGTGCGGGTCGTTCGCGTTGTATTCATAGACGTAGCGGAGCGAATCGAGTCCGTTGTTCGTCATGAACAGCGAAACCGCGGTCACGACGTACCGCCTAGGCTCGTCGTTCAACATCCATTCGATCGCAATATGGGCTGGGGCGTTTTCGAGCTGCAGCGTGTTTTTAATTTTCCGGTCCGCCATATCGACATGAGGCAAAATCGCTTGCATCACCGTTTGAATAAACACCGTTTTTCCTCCACCATTTTCAAGCAAAATCGCCCCATTATGCCCGTCAAAGCGGAAGATTTCATCGTTGTACCGTTTGCGCCCTTCTTCATATACAACGTTCGTGAGTCGAATTTTACTGATCGCTGGCATCGTCCTTCTCCCTTTCAAATCCGTAAATAAATTCAAAAATCCCGCGGTTGTATTCCACTTCCATGAAAAATCGCTGAACAATTGTTTTTGCTTTTTCCGTCAACGCGACTTCATGGTTGCCGATGTCGACAATAAGGCCTTGGTCGATTAAAAAGCGCCTTGCCGTGTCGATGAAACTTAAACGGCTAATCGTATTGCCGCTTTGCTTTTTCGCCGTTTCTTTAATATCGTCCATCGCATCCCATTTTTCAATAATAAGGCTCCAATTGTATGAAAACTCTTGTTCGAATTGTTTCAATTCGTCCGGGTCGTGCTGTTTCAATTGATCGATGCGCTCTTGGACAAGGTGCACCCATTCGTCCATGCCTAAAAATTGCCGCGTTGGTTCTTGGCTTTGATACGTATCGTAAAAGCTGCCAAACAAGACGAGCACCGTAAAATAAAGCAAGTACAAATCGCCGTTCGTGGCACCTGAGCGAAGATAATGGCGCTTAATCCAGTCGTTGCTGACATGGAACGGCGACAGCTTCGTGCGCGGCACGAGAAACATTTGCTCGCTCGTCAAAACGATCACGCAATCGACTTCGCGGCTGAACATGTCCAACAGCCCGCGTATATCATCATCTCCTTTATAAAGCTGCACCGCCTGCTCGCCCGCGACGCCGTGGCGCGCTAGTGTCGTATACAGTTGAAACGCTTGAATGACTTTTTGCTCTGGATAATTTCTCATTGTTCCCTCACCGTTATCATCATGTCTTGAATTGAAAACCGTTCACATTTGCGAATAATCCGATCTCCTTCTTGGACATCCAGCACATTTCCGCCAAGCAAGACGAGCGCATCCCCTAAAAGCGTGTTTCCTTCCTCCCCTTGCATATCGCCGTGTTGAACCGGGGAGCGTTGATGCATAATGATCCAAAAATCGTAAAAATAACGCTGCTCATACAAGCGCGACTGTCCGATGTCGTCCAAGTAACTGAAAAACTCCGAAAGCGTATGGGCGCGCCCAAGCTGGTGCGCCTCTAAAAACAGCTGCATCAATTCTTTATATTTTGCCATAAGCCATGTGCGATACGGATCGTCGCCCGCCGCATCGTCCGCTTCAAGAAAGCGCGGCCCAACTTTTTCTTCCCGCTCTTCCGTAATGTTTTGCTCCGCAAAAATCGCAAGTGGCGACCAAAACCGATTTTCTTCGACTTTTAAAAACGGGTGAAGCACCCCTTTCATCGCTTCGAGAGGAAGCGGGGTCGATACGATGTACGACACGATGTCTTGGTCGAAATTGAACGAATGAAGACCCGTATAATAAAGCGACTCCTGCGCCGTGATAAGCGTCGTATTTTTTAACGAAAGCGCCTTGTCCAGCAAAGCAGAATGCGCATAATGCACCGACTCTAATTCCCGGGCGATTTTTAAGACAAGTTCATACGTCTTCGTTTCCTTTTGATGAATATCGCGCGCGTACAGGCGTTCCCTCGTTTCATTGACAAATTCGCGCAGTTCCTTGAACTCCTCATCCTCTCGCGAAAGCCGACTGTAGATGTCGTCGAGCAGCTGTTTATACCGTTCAAACGTCTCTTCGGAAATAATGCTGCGCTGAATTTCATGCTTCAGCCGAGTCATGCGTTCTTCCAACGTTTCGACGTCAATTCGCATTTCGTTGATTTGTTTCAACGCGGCGGCGAATTCGCCTTTTTCCAACTGTTTCCGCAACATCAACTGGTTAATCGATAACTGGAATTCGCTATAAAACTCCTTCGTCGCAAAGACGAGCTCAAGCCCATCTTCATCGAGCGTGTAATATTGCGTATTCGTTTTCACATCGAAATCGTTCGCTTTTAAAAGGGAATATTCAATCGCGCTCTCTTCCCGTTTTTCCCAATCGTAAAACGAATAACTCCGTTTTTTCCCCGTCGTCGGGCGAAACGTTTGAATAATCGTCCGCGCCAAGTCTTCGTACATCTCGTCATCTAACACGTACACATTTTCCGTTAGCTTTTTTAAAAAAGACGCGAGCTGTTTTACCCCAGTTTTATACTGCCGCATCAGCTTTTGTTCAAAGAAAAACAAAAGCGCCAATAGCCCGAGCCCTTTCATATCAATCGGCTGCCCATTGAGGTCAGTTGAACGCTTCCGCTCAAGGTCAAAAAGCGGATCAAACAGCGCAAGCCTTCTGATACGCTCGCGATAGCCGTCCGTCACCCCTGCCAATTCTAGCTTGTCCACTGCCATTCCCTCCAAATTTGTTGCAGTTCCCTCGTTTTCAGCATTTCTTGCGGATAGTACAGGCCGGAAGCCAACAGCTCTTGAAGCTGCTTTTGTTCATCCGGTGCAAAATAAGCGAGAAACTCGTCAAGCGCCTCCGTCCGTTCCATTTGATAGTCTTTGCCTCGCGCCGGGTCCTTTCGCAAACACGCCCGGTAAAACGGGAGCGCCGGCGAAACGGGCTGCTTTTTCGCAAGCGAATGCCAAATCGCAATACCTTCACGGTCAATGTCGCCAAAGTAATAAAAACGATGGTCCGCTTTCACCGGATATTGCAGCGAAAATTGTTCGATGCTGCTAATTATGGCTTTGCCTTCCCCGTAAATCAGCGTCGAAAAAGCGGTGTCTGGAAGCGCGGGAAGCAGCGCTTGATACGTCGTTTTATTTTCAACAATGAGGTGAAGCTGGACCGCTTCCGCTATTTTTGCCGGATGGACGGCTAACATTAACGGTTCGGACACGGGGATGATGCGAAGGCGGTCAAAAAGACCGATTCGCTCAAGCAGCTTTTTCCCGTCGCCTTCGGTGATCCATTTCTCATCGCCGACCAACTCCACGCTGCGCTCCGGTGCGGGAACGGGTTCGCTCGGTAACGAATGCGTCTTTAAATAGTCGTCAATTTTTAAAATGAACGGCACATCGTTGTTCCAAACGGACGGATCTTTGCCGTAATAGGCATCGAGCCGAATCGCCGGATGAAGCCGATTTTGATAGCGCTGCAGCTCATGATGATAGTCTTCTATAAATCTGCTTTTATGAATGCGATATTGAAAAGCGAGAGACGGCGTTCTCGTCGTCCGCCCTTTCGACTTCACCATTTCAAGAGCCCCCTCCGCCTCCAGACGCAAAATGATTTCGGAAAACTCATCATACGTACGCACAAAAGGCTGAATGAGCTGTTCCAGCTCCCCTAACGAAATCGTCCGCTTCGGAAAAACGGCTAGCAATCTTTCAATCTGTTCCAATCTCGCTCCACTCCCACAAACTGGATTTTCTTTTATTTATTATACAAGAAAACAAGAGAAGGAGTATATGAATGATTGTTCCCAAACTTGAGGGGATTGCAAAACGAGGGAAGATGATGAAACACCAGGCTAAGGGGCTTTCACTTTTAAGCCAAAAACTTGAGGAGAATTTTTCGTTAAACTATAGTTTTACGCAAAGTTTGAGGCAGGAAATAAAATGCCATCTAGTGCTGTTTCAAACCCATCGACGCTATTGGCACGGATGGCAGTAAGACGAAATAGATCGGTAAGAACAGAAAAAGTGGTTTCCGCGATTTTACGTTTTCGACGCATCCACTGTGCCCACTTTTTCGGCGAAACCGTGCATTGATTTTTGCGAGATGGTGTCCAGAACGCAATCCCATATTCACGATAAAGCTTCTCTTGTAATGGTTGACTGACGTATCCTTTATCTCCTAACGTGTAAGGATGCGGAAGTTGAGTCATGACTTCTTCTGCCACGATTCGATCGTGATACGAAGCAGCCGTGACCACATATCCCATCGGAAGCGATCGTTCGGTGATCTGGATGTGTAACTTAAATCCATAAAAGAACATTTTCTTAGAAGCACAATATCCGATATCCGCCACATCCCGAAAACGTTTGACACGCGAAGCACGCGCATAGTGACATAGCTCGATCGGTAAACTGTCCACGACGGCATAGGCGTGATGTTGTCCACCTTTGGCGAGTTGGTATCGAATCCATTTGATCGCCCAACGCAACGAGCGACATCGACGGTTGTATCGAGAACGTTCAGGGAATATTTCGTGAATAAGTTTCCAACGATAAAACGATGCCACGCTCGCTCCGATGTGAATCCGAAAAGCTTCCCGAGCACATGGATAGCAATGATGACCGCATCGGTTTGCTTCAACAAGTGCCGATTGCGTCGTTTCAAATGTGGTTCGATATAAGACAACTGTGTGATCACAATCGATAAAATGGCGGCATATTGTTTTTGAATTTTGGCTTTGTTTGTTGTAAAATGAAAGTGCTCTTGCATGGAACTTCTCCTTTCAAATGTTAGATCGCACTTTCATTTTAAAGGACAGTTTCGTGCAAGGGTTATTTTTATGTTCAATGATCTTTATCTAGCACCACGGGTTTATCCTTTATTTTTGACCGGAACGATACATTTCTAATTTGTCCAGGTCTAGGACAAGTCCAGCGTCTAGCAATATATCTAATCCTAACAAACCGTTAATCCCATCATAGTCCATCCCACTAAAATCAATCTCATACTCTATCAGTTGAAAAGAACCTAATTTAATAGAGTCCAATTTCTTCGTAAATGCGTGCTCTTTTCCACCGATTCCATAATAAGTAACAATATGATCGCCCATCTCTACTCGCAAATCAATATCCTCTACTGCATTTTGAGAAATCAATGTTTTAACAGCACCAGTATCAATGACCATATTATTAACCAACTTAGACCTTCCTTGATAAACAATTTCTATCGATGTAAACAACAACCCATCACGATATTCAATCTGCATAACGAAATTTCCCTCTCAGGCCAATCGTTCCACGAACTTTTAAGACAATCTCCTCGTGACTAGTGTGATAAACAAGCTGATCCCCTTTTGATTGCAGTAACTCACAAGTTGCATCCTCATCCGAAACCGTTCCAATGACAGCCACCTCTTCAATGATTTCCTGATCACCCTGTAAATGAGACTTCAATACCTGTAATTTCACAAATTGGTTCGGATACAATGAACGCACTTCCTGCCATTCCATCTCCATCACCTCAACTTGTTCTTTCAATTGATTATATCACTACCCAAAAACCGAAAAAAGAGAGATGCGGGAAATTAAACAAGGATTTTCCGAATTAAATATTGCCTGAATCCGTGATGAATTGAAATCGACTTTGATTTTGTTGTAATTTTGATGGATTGATAATCCATAAAACCCTTTTTATGCTTATGACCTATGTCATCTCTATTTCCGAAAATGGAACAAATCTCTTTTTTAGGTATACGAACCAAAAAATAGACAAAAAAGCCCAGGGAGTGACGTTGGACATCAGCACTCGAACATTCGTTCGTTATCTTGCCTCTCTCCATTTCTGATAGACGTTCAGTAGGGGCTCGCTATAGCCACTCCTTCGCGTCAGTTACATCCAGATCTGTCGTGATCGACGGACGAGTCGCCCTGCCATCGTGATCACCGTCTGAATAATCGTCTTGATGCGACGGCGTTTCACTTTGTGGTGCAACGGATGTCTCGGATCGCTTAATAGATCTTGTCCAATCAGACGAAGAAGGTTGTACACGAATGCTCCCATGACCAACACGAGCGCATTCGTTTTCATCTTCCCAGATGGAAGCCGCTCTAAATCTAAGTCGCTCTTCAGTTCGCTATGAAACTGTTCGCATGTCGCATGGTCATGATACAACGCGAGCACATCGCTCATTCGAACATGCTCGTATCCTTTGAGCCGCACCCAATAGCTTTCCACTTCATAATCAGGAACGAGCATCAGCTGTCCATTGCGTTCCATCGTCCGTTCCGTCACTTGGGTGACTTGAACGTACGTATACGTGTGTCCATCGATTGCTGCGGTCTGTGGAAGGCATAACTCATACGTTTGTACTCCTTCGGTTTGTCCATCATCGATGCGTCTGCCCTTTTGCGAAGCGATCTGGAACCAAAGCGCTTTCGATTCTCGGCGTAAGTTTCGCTTGATGACAAAGTCCACGTCTTCCTTTAGACATACGTGCACATTCGCTTCCGCATCGTTTCCTGCATCCATGCGGACAAGCAGACGAGACGAGGTCAGCGGACGAGCTCGACGGATGGCGGTAGTTAAAAACGAAGGCATGTTGTCTTGTACATGTTGTTTCCCTGGACGCAGCTCGGCATGAACGATATACCCTTCCTTCCCTGCGTACGCAAACAACGGCGTAAAACCGTCAAATCCTTTATACGTTCGACTCACTCCTTCTTTCTTCGTATCGGAGTTGTCAAATGGGGAAGCATCTATATCAAGGGGAAGCCATGTCGTTTTCCCTTTCGCCCAACAAGGGGACAAGGTAGCGTGTTGTCGAACCAACAGACGCATCGATTCCTCCCAAATGATGGTTTCGGTCATCGGAAGACAAGCGAGCTGATCGAGACGCTGTCGCAACGTTGGGGAGGAAGGTACGTGCCGAATGCCCATTGATGTCGAAAAGATATCGTCCTGACGATACGCTTCGATATGATCAAAATCCGTTTTTCCTGTGGCAAGCAAGCCGATCATCGAGCGAATGACGTCGCTATGGGAAATGTGCACATCTCGACGAACCGTTGGGAGCCGAAGGGCGTTTACCCGTTTATCCAGTTTCGTTCGATGGAGTAAGTAGCCAACGAGAGCAAGCCCAGCACTTGGGGTAATCGCTTCATCTGTCAATACAAACCGAATCGGGAAATCTTTCATCATATCACCTACTTGATGAAGAATCGTCAACGTCGTTTTCCCTTATCGTATCAACGGTTTGCGACCATTGTAAAGATGTTTTGTCACGGATTCAGGTACTTACTATATACTATTATTTCAGTTTACGCAGCTTATTTTTTATTGATTCCCAACATTTATTAAAGCTCTGCAAGTCAAAACAAACCAGCTGACTCAGTTTAGTCGGCTAGTTTGTTTTTTGGCATTGAAACATTTTAGTTCCAATAAAAAACCCGATCCAATAAAAATCGGATCGAGTTTTACAGGATAGGACCTTTTGTAAAGGTTAAGTCTTTTACGCCATTTAGTTTAATAGCATAATAATTAATTCAGATTATTTTACTTCTTCAATCTGTTTATCTTCATTTACAAATATAATAGATATTCCAGTTCTTTCTTTTGCAAGACGAGGTAAACGTTCCCATAGATTACGATATTGCTTCATATCAGGTAGAGCTATGCTATATTTTGCATTCGGATCACTCATCCTTTGAAGCGTTTCCCCTAAAATAGCTAAAAAGTAGTTTACTCTCATCGCACTTCGCGAGCCACAACCCTTAACTTCAATTATCCACCTTTCTTTACCTTTGAACGCATCAATATCAATACCTTGACTCTTTCCCCATGCAACCTGGGTGCTCCAACCATTAGAAATAAGATAATTATTTAATATTTCTTTAATTTCGTCTTCAGACAATCCGTCTTTTTTAGAGGATTTAAATTCTTTTTTCTCAAATTCAAATTTAAAATCACCTAAGTAGTTCCTAATTAACCCATCTTGTGTTAAAGCCGATGATAAAATCCCCAATATAGCCGGAATAAAATTCCCCACTTACAATAGAACCATAGTGTCAACGAGAGGAGCTATGGTTCATGATTACGAGAGGGGAATTTTTTATGATCAAAGAGATGTACGAAAGGGGAATGAGTATTTCCGATATTGCGAGGGAGTTGGGGATTGATCGGAAAACCGTTCGAAAATATATTCACTCCCCCAATCCCCCTTCCAAATCTAAGCGAAAACAAAGAAAAAGCAAGTTAGATCCATTTAAAGAGTATCTTCAAAAACGAATGTTAGAGGATGGGGTGTTCAATAGCGAAAAGTTATTTTTCGAAATTCGACAACAGGGCTATACAGGAGGAAAGACGATTTTAAAGGACTATATAAAACCTTTCCGAGAAACGGCGAAAAAGAAATACACCGTTCGTTATGAAACGCTTCCTGGTGAACAAATGCAAGTCGATTGGAAAGAAGTCGGGGAGGTGATAATCGAAGGGAGAAAAGTCAAGTTATCGCTATTTGTGGCCACATTAGGCTATTCGCGGATGAAATACGCGGTATTTACGACCAGCCAGGACCAGGAACACTTAATGGAATGCCTGATTCAGAGCTTCAAGTACTTTGGCGGGGTTCCGAAGAAGGTGTTATTTGACAATATGAAGACCGTTACAGACGGCCGGGAACAAGGAGTGGTGAAATGGAATCAACGATTTTCTGAATTTGCGAGTTACTACGGATTTATTCCAAAAGTGTGCCGGCCTTACCGGGCCCAGACAAAGGGAAAAGTCGAACGAGCCATTCAGTATATCATGGATCACTTCTATGTGGGGACAGCGTTTGAAAGCATCGAGGAATTAAATTTCCTTTTACATCGTTGGCTCGATCAAGTGGCGAATCGGAAGCCAAACGCCACTACCGGCATTCCTCCGCAAGAGCGTTGGGCAGAGGAACAGCTGAAACCTCTCCCGTTGAACGATTACGATACGAGCTATCTTTCCTATCGGAAGGTGCATTGGGATGGCAGTTTCTCTTACAAAGGGGAACAATGGCTTCTATCGGCGGAGTATGCGGGCAAAGAAATTCTGGTGAAGGAGCGATTAAATGGGGATATTCGATTGTATTATCGAGGGGAGGAGATTTCTTACTTGAACCAACAGAAAAAAGTGATTTCATTCGCCGAAAAAATCAAAAAGAAACAGACGGAAACGGCCGTCACCATTTCGCCTGTTTCGGTGGAAGTGGATACTCGTCCATTGTCCGTTTATGACACGTTCCTGCGAGGGGAAAGCTCATGAAAGAACAAATACACGAGTATTGCCACCGTCTTCATTTGCCTGTCATGGCAGAGCGATGGTCCGCCATGACAGAATACGCAGCTACTCATAATATACCATATTCGGAGTTTTTATTCCGCTTATTAGAGGCGGAAATCATCGAAAAACAGGAACGATCGATCCAAACGCTCATCAAACTGTCCAAACTGCCATATCGCAAGACGATCGATACGTTTGATTTTACCGCGCAGCCTTCGGTGGATGAGCGCCGGATTCGAGAACTGCTTACGTTGTCCTTTATTGACCGGAAAGAAAATATCCTCTTTCTCGGTCCACCGGGGATTGGGAAGACACATCTGGCTATTTCGATTGGAATGGAGGCGATCGCAAGAGGGTATAAAACGTATTTTATTACCGCCCATGATTTGGTCACTCAGTTAAGAAAAGCCGACCAGGAAGGAAAGCTGGAAAAAAAGCTTCGCATGTTTGTGAAGCCAACCGTTCTCATTATTGATGAAATGGGGTATCTAAAACTGGACCCGAACAGCGCTCATTACTTATTTCAAGTGATCGCCCGGCGGTACGAGCATGCCCCGATTATCCTCACCTCCAACAAAAGCTTTGGGGAATGGGGAGAAATCGTGGGAGACTCGGTATTGGCGACCGCGATGTTAGATCGATTACTGCATCATTCCATCATTTTCAACCTAAAGGGGGAAAGCTATCGATTACGGGAAAAGAGGCTCCAAGAAGAAAAACAGAAGGATCAATGAAAGGTCCTTCTGGGGAATTTTAAACCGGCGATTTCGGGGAAAAAATAATCGGCCTTGACATCTTGTCCTCTGATACGTTTAATTATTCCTTTTGATTCCATATTCCTGCACGTTATATTAACACTTTGCTGTGGTTCTCCCCTCCCCTTTATCCTGTCAGTGATTTCCCTATCGGTTAAACCATCCTCAATTTTTAATAGCTCAATAATTTGCTCTTTTAAAGTTGATATTTTCTCCACCCCCTAAATAACAATTTTATCGCACCTATCCATTCCTGATATTAGCAAACAATGATTTCAAAACTTTAATTATACAATCGATACTTAATATTCCCCTATATACATGCACTTTAAGATGATGACTTCTGTATGAACACCTTTTTCCATGGTTATACTGCTCCTAAATACTCATGTGTAAAAGGAGCGGAAAGGACATGAAACGTCTTAAAATTACAAATGATCACGGTTGGACACCTCGAACACTTCGGAAACAAGAACGGAAAATCAAAGATGCTTCCCTTCGTGTTCGGGTGACTGCCGTTCGTCTCGTCATGGAAGGGTTTCTTGGAAAAGATGTCGCAAAAATGGTTAATCTATGCCGTCAATCGGTTGCACTTTATGTGGCACGTTTTAATGAAGGTGGGCTCGATCATTTACTCGATCGTCGCTTGCCACCTGGTCGCGTGCCATTTCTGACGGAAGAACAACAACAGGAGATCAGACAACTTGTGTTAACCACCACCCCTGTGGATGTCGGCTGGGGCATTTCTTCGTCATGGAACACACGTATATTGCAATCTTACATCCAACAAACTTATGGCGTTTCGATGTCACGGGAAGGCATCCGAAAGTTATTGCATCGTCTTCGCTTGTCATGGACACGCCCGACCTATAAGCTCGTCAAAGGCGATCCAGTGCGTCAAGCAGCCTTTGAAAAAGAACTCGAGTTTATAAAAAAAAACTAATCACGGAAGAAATCGTTTTGCTTCATGTCGATGAGACGCATGTTCGCGCCTATCAAGCGCTTCGTACGACATGGGCAGAAGTAGGCAACCAAAAACAAGTCCCGAGCTACGGTCACCACGCTCACGTTTCCATTTTTGGCGCAGTCGACGTGCAACAAGGGGACGTCGTGTTTCATCGTGCTTCGTCTGCCAATGCCGAGACGTTTCTAGACTTTTTACATCTGTTGAAAGAGAAATATGCGAATCGATTCATCGTGCTTGTGTTGGACAACGCGCGTATTCATTATGCCAAGATGGTGCGAGCATTCCTTGATAGTCAAGAAGGTGCTACTTTTCACTTTATCTTTTTGCCACCGTATTCCCCACAGTTAAACCCTATTGAACGGCTATGGAAGTGGCTAAAAGATGAAGTCATTGCTAACGTCTTGCATAGAGATCAAAAAGACATCGCCCAGTCGATTACTCGGTTTGAACAGCACGTCTTACAGCACCCAGATGAGGTGTTACGCCGCATCGGGTGTGCTGCGTGAATCAGAGGTTAAAATGTCAATTTGGATGTATATAGCACCACGGGTACCACGATATTTTCTATAACACTAATTTAATAAGGAACTTCTTACACCATAAGAAGTTACTAGCAAATAATCGCGTGCACGTGTAGCTGCTACATACAATAGTGATCGCTCTCTTAATATAGCGTCATTTCGAGAAATCTCATCGTGCATTTTATTTAATAAGGTTTTAGGTGGGACTATTCCTTCGTTAACCGATGCAATGATAACGTGTGAGAATTCTAATCCTTTTACGCGGTGCATGGTTGCTAGGCGAACGCCTTCACCTTCGTCAATAATATTTGGATCAATAATTTTATACTGTATATTGTTTTTCTCTAACATAGGTGCATATACAGACTCTAGAAGCTTGTTGGAACGTGCTACTATACAAATATTCGCAAGTTCTACTCCCTTTAGGATAGCCGATTGAATAAAGTCTTGGATAAATTGTAATTCTTCCTCCAGAGTATTGAAGTGAACGATTTCAGGATGGCATCCTTGTAATAAAGATTTGTATCCCTTTTGGTCATCAATTCCACCATCCAGGTCATCAAAGCTCTCATTACTAAGAATAGATATGGCCCACTTTCTAATTTGTTCCGTAGTTCGGTAATTAATTTTTAGTTTTTTAGATCTAGCACCACGAACATTAATACCACATTGGCTTAATACTACCTTGTTTTTATAAATACGTTGATGAGCATCACCTACTATAAAAATATCATTTGGTGCTTCAGGAATAATTGCACGAATAAATTTATAATCTTCCGGGTGTAAATCTTGTGCTTCATCTACGATAACAGATTGGTAAGGCAATGTTAATTGACCATTTTCAACTAATAATCTCGCTTCCCTAACAATATCTACCCACTCTTTAATTTGATGTCTATTCAAGAAACTACGGTAATCTTCGAATACCTTCCAAATTTGTTTTCTTTGTAATCTGTTAATTCTAGTCCCTCTACCGATTCGCTTAACAGTTAGGTATTCCCTTTCTGTTGATATTCCATTTGCTTGTACAACATCTTCCCATTCTTCACGGTAAAACGACTCATCAAAACCTAACTCATCCATAGAAACAGCCATCTTCCAAGCCTCTTCTACCGTTTCGCTCGTTTCCTTGTTTATTGTCCGAAATCCAGAGTCAAATTGTCGGAGTAGTTTTGCTGCAAGGCTATGAACAGTGGTCACGTCTACCCTTTTTCTATCTCGTTCCGAAATAATTGAATGTAATTGCTGTTTAATTGCTTTTGCAAGGTTAGAAGTATATGTGACAAATAAAATCTTATCTGCTGATTTTGTGTATACATGCTCTAACAAATATTTAGCACGGTGCATAGCTACTACCGTTTTACCTGTACCGGCACCGCCCAGTACTCGCACAGGACCATTGTAATTTCCTTTTGCAATTTTTTCCTGACTTGGATGAAGGAATACGCGCCACTTTTCAAGTGGTGCATTTAACATTTCCATAAGTTCCTCACTAGATTCAACTGCTGCAAATCTCCGTTTGGTATCCGGATTGTCTAAAGCCTTTAGGAAGTCTTCTGTATCTACTTTCTGGAATTGATCATGTCCAAGCTCCTGTAGCGTTTCCTCAAAAGAAATCCCTGCAGCAATAGATAATAGTCCCTCATATGCCTCATCTGGTAGGTGCTCTTTAAATTCATCCAATTCATCATCATTTTTAAGCAAGCGAACTGATGGTAAAAGAAGTTTGGGTACTCCTAATTGTTGTAGCTGCTTATCAGTAAGGTGATCAAATAACCCGGGCTCATTAACCTCAGTCTTTTCGTTTGGAACTATCTCTTCCTGTTTTTTTTCGATAAACTCTGTATCAATGATTTGAAGAGCACCCGTTTCACTATTAACTTCGAACACTTTATTTTTAGCCCATCTCATCGCTTCATCGTGATGGTCCACCCAAACAAGGAGATAAACATCTCCTTTAGGTGGGTGGATTACAACAGCTCGATAATCTAGACCGATTCGTACGGTTCTTACTTTTTTATCTTTCGCACCATGAATCGGTTCATAATTAATACTCGCTTGTGTAGGATCGTTACGAAATTTTTCTGTAAACTCTCTAACTTTTTTCTGCTCAGATTTTGGAATATTAGACATGGCCTTTAGAAATTCCGCACTGATTGCTACTTTTGGCACTCAGTCCCTCCCCCTTTCTACATCAGAACATCTTTGAGTTTAGAAATATTTCCTTCCAATTCTTCAGCAAAGAAAATATTCCAATTTTGTTTCTTTAACCATTCGATGACTACCTCGTCATCATCTAGTATAATTCCAGTTCTTTTTTCTTCCCAAGCAAGTTCTAATTCTCCAATTATTCCTCTTTCATTGGAAATTTCGTAACCAACAATCGGAATAGACACTCGCTCTCTAGCTAATTCTTTTAGAGACTTAACGCAAGATTCGTCTACATTTTCAATAATTTCGTTCCATTCTTCAGGAATTTGCACTTCTTCGTCAACTGATTCTACTAAGAAGTCACTTCCATATTCCTCAATCAACTCTTTAGTTACTACAGTAACATTAGGAAGGAACTGAATTAAGTTCACAAGTCTCCAAAATTCGTTCCAGAGACGCTTAAAATCTTCGCTGTTGCGTATAGTTAGTTCATCTTCTAACCGAACAATTCCTTCTACTCCGCGTACAGAAAACTTGTGATTTGGATTTTGCATAAGAACCATTAGATGTTGTACCACTGTTATGGGAAATGTAATAAAACTAATTAAATTAGGACTTTCTGAAATCGTATTTCTTACTACATATCCACTGTTTCCTTTATTAACTTGATTAGACACATTAAGATCCGGTCTTTCAATACTACTTCCTATATAGATGATTTTCTCTTTTGCTGCCCCGGCATCAATCAACCTGTTTTCAAAACTAGAAAGAGCGATTAAGAAAGCATATTGCTCCCAATATTCAATATTAGGATGCTCTAAATATTGAATAAGCTGTGAAATTTTGTTCTGTTTCCACAAGTAATCGTCTAATGGCATAGCAAGTCGCTTTTTAAAACTTTCTAACTTTTTATGCATTGGTTCTGTTAGCAATAACGAATCCGTTAAACTCTTAACCTCATTCTCTTTAAACGTTTCTACATCTTCCCATGTAATTGTCCACGTTATGAAATTGCCAGAGTCACGAATCGCCATGCGTTTTCTTACATCATCACCTACGTTTCCTCTAGGCTCATCAGGCTTTACATGATATTTAAATCCGTCTGTAAATACAGCAACAGGTTTTATATTTTTATTTGGCTGGATTGGATAAAATACAAAATCCGGCTTGCTTGCTACACCTACTCCATTTGTTTGATTGAACGTTACCTGTGGCACTATCCTCCATTGATTTCCATTCTTTAATGTTAATTCATAGGATAATTTACCTTCAAAAATGACTTGCCTCCATGAAGCTTTCTCTCCGAGCGAATCAACATAATCTTTTATCTTCCCTATAAAGCTATCCTCAAGTTCACTTTCTACTACACTTTCAATAGCTACATTAGATAACGTTGCAGTTGGAGTTAAACGATCTTTTTGATTTAAAATTTGTTTTAATAACTGAATGCCTAGCCTTCTTGAAATAACATCAATTTCATATTGATTCTGGTAAGCATATAAACATTTATAGCAACCGTCACGATGCTCATCATTTGCGCAATCACATGTTATAAGCGCTTCGTATGCTTTTTCCAGGACATCTAAAAACGTATTTGTTTCAACAAGATTTTTCAGATAGCCTGTCCCACCTGGAACCTCATCATAAATAATGAGAAAATGACGCTTTCCATATTGTTCCCCTTGCACAGGTTCAACATGTTCTTTTACTACTAAATGCCCTGGATTTCCACGGTACCATTTGCGCAATCCTAGCTCTAAGCATGCTTTAAACGTATAGAGTTTTTCACCGTTTTGTATTGTAGAGATAGGCAGCAATATTCGAATTGCTTCTGATGTAACTTCCCTATATAAAACCAAATCAGTCCAAGCATCTTTTTCATCTTCATTTGGTCTATTGTATTTACAGTTAAAACGGTGTTTTGGGTCTTTTCCATCGATAAATTTTGGTTTCTGCACAATACCACAATCTTTACATACTTTAAACCCTTCGCGTGAAACTTCCTCTCCAGCTATATCCATTTTCTTGCCTAACTGCTGTTGAAAACCAAAGTTTATCTCACGTAACTTTACTTCTTTCAAGTACTCGTAACCAAACGGAATATTATCAATTACGTATGCTTTTCCCCAATTTTCCGGCTTAATATCGAAGAAATGTTTAATATGATAACGATGAGCTTCTCGTTCATCTGCTTCATCGACTGTTGAACTAATTACATCATCTGTATTTGCCTGGACAAAGTCCAGTCTCAACATATCACGATTTTGTCCAATATCTGCCCAGGATGAACTACCACAAACAGGACAAGAAGTTTTATAATGGGATTCTGTAACAAGTTCCATGTGGGAGCATTGACTGCAGAACTTCCATGTTTCAATTTTTGAATGATTAATACCGCCTGTATCCAACTGATCTATTGTTATTTTTCTTCTAGAACCATAGAAAGTATTATATGGTGCAAACTCCTTAATTGCTGCTTTTGCAGGTCTTACCCATTCTAATACTTCATAAGGTTCTTCATCCTGTTTTGCCCTTCGTTTTTTGATAAAAGCCTTAAGCTTTACTCCTGTCTCTGGGAAAGCATAGTTAGGTAACAATCCTTCATTTGTAAACAATTCAAGAGGATACTGCTCTTTAATCTCATTCATCATCCTAAAAAGCAATCTTCGCTCATTTTCGAGTTCTCTTACTTTTATATCGTAATCATCAATTGTTAGTCTGTTTTCTTCCAATTTTCTTAAATCCGTACTTATCTTTGCTGAAATACGCTTTAACTTCTGCAGTTGAGCTTCCGTTTTCTCGATAACATGAATGATTGAAGTTTTAAGTTCATCACGATTCACATAGTCAAATAACATTTCCTGATTTGAAGCAGAAAGTGTTCCATCATAAAGAGAAACAAATTTTGTAATTAAGTCTTGTTTATTGGTTTCATAAAATTTTAGGAAAGTAAACGGAAACTCTCCTTTTTTGTATTGCGTAAGCATGATTTGTACCTTATTAGGTAAGTTACTTGCTGCATAATCATCCCGAGCCCACGTATCCAAGCAAAATGCTAAAAAATGTCGTTTCAGTATCTCAGGAGCGTCTAAATAACTACCAGGAGGAGCCACACTACCTGCCATCATCGCCAGCGGTTCCTCATAGAAATACAAATCATGCTTAGCTGCCTTAGCCATTGTAATAATAAGTGCATTACCTGTTTTCCGACCTGCACGTCCTACTCGCTGTACATAATTTGTTGTTGCTGGAGGGACTGAATTTAGCATTGTTGCTGATAAATCTCCTACATCAATACCCATCTCTAATGTAGGGGTACATGTTAATAAATTAGGAGCATCGGCTACTCTATCATCATTAGAAGACTTAAACAATCGTTCGACTTCTTCACGCTTCTTACGTTCTAGTAAACCTGTATGTTCTTCTGTAAAAATACGTTCAATATTTCCCTTTGCATATAAATTACGATAATAACTCTGACGGTCAGAAGTATCCATAACATAATGACCGCTACAACGATAACGTCTACATGTTGCACCAATCCACTCTGTCATTTGAAAGGTAGGCACTGTTAAGCGATAATTACATACATTACACTGAACACCTGAAACATCAGTCGTAACATACATTACCTCTGGCTTCAAACCATAGTTACGATAGTTTCCTTTCGTTACTTCATCCAGAATACCGACTTCATGTGCAAGTCTTACTACATGCGAATAAATTTCGTTAATTTGATTAATAGATAGTACATGAGACAAACTGCGGCGCATCCAATCCACTGCCCAAGAATGTATATTTCCACCCGTAATAAACGAATCAAAGTTACTACTTCTATCATCAGCTAAAAAATGAGGAATAGAACCTGGCAATGGTGACATGTGCGGCTGTTTATCCTTAGATAATAAATATTTGTTTCCTTTATTATCAGCACGATAAGTATTCAAAAAGATATGATGGATACCACCTCGATGTTTAAGGCGCATAAACAATCCTAATAAAAATTGTTTAATCTTTTCTTCCCCAAAGTCACCTAAAGTACCATAATCACCTGACAATAAAGTTACAACCTTTTCAGTCAAACGTTCTATCTTATCTGGGGCAACGAATACAGTAGAACTCTTTACCTTATCCAAAGTTCGACCAGTTTTAGCGTTGAGACCATACTCCATAATAAACTCCCATGAAAGACGTTTATACAGTATAGCCTTCAGTTCATTCGGCAAAATTTCTGTTTTACTCTTAATAAACTTTTTATATTCTGGATCATCTCGTAAATCGGGAGGCATAAAGGTTGCCACAAAATGTTGAACAGGATTTCTTATTCTCTCGTCTTCTTTAAATCGTTTCATCCAGAATTCATAAAAATAGGCCGGTAGTGTTGCTAATGTAACTGGTTCAGTAGCTTCTAACAAAGCTGTTTGAATAGCTGTACGCAAATTGAAACGATACGTCCGATTTTCGAAGAAGCTAGCACGATGAGAAGCGTCTTGCACGGAATCTGTAAACACTAACAGCTTCTTATCCTCATTAAATGGAGATGTATATAAATGGCTAATTGCTACAGAAGCTAAACTTGCTGCTTGTGAACCTACAATAACCATTGCATCATCTATATCACACTTCGGGCAAGTGTGTCGGTCTTTCGGAACTTTACCCGTCGTTAATTTTGCCTCTCGAATCACAACCGGGACATACGTTTCATTTTCATCCTGTTCATTATGAAGCGATAAATCCTTAGGATTAATGAATACTTTCTCTGCAAACTCCAGCTGATCATTTACAATTACTTCTTCCCCATCATCTACATACATATATCTCATATGACGATGTCGATCAAAAAAACGGTTATATATAGATACAATATCCCTTTGTAAAGGACCGCTCCCGTCAATCGGATATGTTAACCATCCTGAATGACCGCACTCTCTACAATAGTACATTGGTAGCCCAATACCATTATCTTGCTTACTACCGTCCTTCCAGAAAAACTCAGGCTTTTTGCTAATCTTGCGTAACAACCTTCTCATCTCTCGAATCCAGAGCTGCACCTGCACTTGCAAAAATGGGATTGTTCTCTTTCCGTCTAATATCTTCGCATACGAAATTAATGAAACAAAAGAATGAATAATTTCCTCTTGCCGTTGTGGATTCTTAGAAGCAAACTCAGGATCACGTTTAACCAATCGTTGAACCAAATCTTCAATATCTACAATCTCATTTCGGAATCCTTCTAGCAACACACGTAAAAAGTAATGTTGTTTCAACTTTTCTCCTAGTGCTAAAGGATCTAAGCTTTGTTTAAACCATACGTTCATTTGAGATTCAATATACTCTTGTTGGGTCATCCCCGCTTCATGTGTTAATATTTCTTTATCATCCGGCAGTTCGTAGTAATTTGTTGATTCATTTAGAAATTCATTTAATTGGATACGATCTTCTAAAATAACACTATCTGCCTCAAATTTCTCTCCGAAAATCGTACTTGCAAATTCTGTTAATGTTTGGACAGAATCTTTATCTTCACTTGCAATAGTCGCAGATGTACCAACCATAGCCACTTGACCGCGCTCAATGTTTAACCTTGCCTTTAAGCGACGGATTAAATTTGCTACATCTGATCCCTGTGCTCCGTCGTAGGTATGTAGCTCGTCCAAAACTAGGTACTTTAATGTGTGTGGTTCGTTATATCTCCAAAGAGAACGGTCTTCCGGCCGTATTAGCAAATAATCTAACATTTTATAGTTTGTCAATAAGATGTCTGGCGGATTATCACGTAATGTTTCTCGATCATCAATTACATAGTCAGGTCCCATTTTTTTGTACGTTCCATTACCACCTACATACATCCCAACACGAATATGCTGCAGCCGTTCATCGTTATGAATCATCTCTGCCAACCGTTTCGCTTGGTCGGATGCTAACGCATTCATCGGGTACAAAATAATAGCCTTAATTCCCTTTTCACGATTGTGATAACAGTGATTTAAAATGGGATATGTAAAACATTCCGTTTTACCTGAGCCAGTTCCGGTTGTTACAAGAGTGGGGAGCGGATTTTTTCCCTCACTAGATAGACGTTCAAATGCTTTCAATTGATGAACATAAGGAGTAAAAGATGGAAAAATGGTTAAGTTTCTCTCACTTTCTTTTGCTTTACGAAAAGGAAGCCTTACAGATAAGTAAGGCCCCTTAAACATTCCATGTTTTGGATCAAGCAAAAACTCTTTCAATCGATCTCCTAATTGTTCATCTTGAAAGCTAAACGTCGTATCTAAATAATCCGTCACCGTCCACTTAATTTCATTTGCCAGAACGGATGGAATCATTAGATAACCTCCTTAGCTATTTTCCTTCAAAATTTTTGAGAAATATTCGTATGCTTGACGCATATCTTCCTCTCGATTACATTTATGGAACGGGGGAACAAAACATTTGAATTCCTCATCTAGCTCATCACTGGTATTAATGAAACGAATCTTTTCCCAGTCTTTACGTTTTAAACCTACATCGGTATAATTTCTGTTTACTGTAAATACAATGTTTCCCTTTTGATCATAATAGGTTTCCTCATCATTAATCTTCAATGTAGAGAATTGGACATTATATATTGTTATTAGTTCGTCAATAGTTAATTCAAAAGCTAATCCTACTAAAACATCTAACTCAATTAATGCCAATCGTCTTTCATATGGGTTTCTAAACGGTGAAGAAATCTCCCATTTTTTAGACAATTGGTTATAACTTGAAAGTCTATGATCATTTTTAAAAAAACTATCATTTTTAAAATCTTCTTCAAAAACTTTTTCCCAAAGTTCACTATAATGTTTTGTAAGACAATTTAACCTCAGAGTTCTTGACAATATTAACTTTTTATGTTTTTCAGAAACCCTAGGTAAAGGTAACATACTTAGAGCATCAGAGTATATATTTGATTTACCAGAGAGCCTAATTATAAAATCATATACAATAGAATGTGTACAACCAGCAAAATACAATAGATTATCATAACTTTCAAATACAATTGACGTAGTTGAATGTGTATGAACCACATCTTTAGGTATGATTGCTGATATTAGCGTCCTTTCATTTGTAGGTTGTGCCATTGCTCTATTTACATACCTATAGTAATCGGTTATTTTTTTATTTTTATATAAAGGAATACTTTTCTCTGTTAAATTAGTTGTTCGATAAACGACTCTTGGAATGAAATCCTCACTGATTTTTGTTAAATCGATTGATTCATAATCCCCTTTACTCTTACAATTCTCTCTTGGCTGTTTATTCAACGGGGTTCCAACGTAATAATGTGGCCCTGAATAAACTACGTCTTTTAAAGATGTAGGAACAATTACCTCGTTTTTTATAATCTTCTGTCTTCTTGCAGCTGTTTCATTGAACATCGTTGTAATAAAACACTGATTTTCTAAATTTGATAATTTTTCTTCATGGCTTAGAAATTTTTGTAATACTGATAAAACTTCAGTGCTGTATATGTTTGGTAAAATGGTTGACGAACTATCAATGGAATTATTATTAAATAGACGTGAAAAAACTTCGAGTTTATCCTTATTAATATTGATAATCCTTCTCTTATGGCCATTTAAGTTCCATTTACCATCGCTAGTTTTTGTACCTGGGATTGTACCTAAACCATCGCTTGTATAACATTCATCAATAGTTTTTGGATGATATAATGAACAAATATAATCAAAGGATATTTCTTTTGAGTTTTTAGATAGTATGTTTATACAAAATGTACCTGCGTGACCTAAGCTTTC
The DNA here is from genome assembly GCF_050613275.1 of Anoxybacillus dikiliensis. Lineage (GTDB taxonomy): Bacteria > Bacillota > Bacilli > Bacillales > Anoxybacillaceae > Anoxybacillus. Next base: position 338,049 of record NZ_CP187112.1, on the reverse strand, counting down.
TTCAGGAAATAGGTTTAATTGATTGATAAACTCAAATAAATATAAAAGCCTATTATATAAAAAACTCCTAAATTTTCCTCCCCTTGGATCCTTATATAACCCTGTGTCATTTAATAACCCTAAAATTCCATTATCATTAAGTAATTCTATAGAACGGACGATAAAAACCTTATACAAATTAGCCTGTGTACCTGATAGAACATTATAATTTTGTGTTGCGCCTAAAAACTTCTTAGTTCCCGTTTGTGTAACGTATTCATTTAAATATTCACGTTTGATAACACTATTTTGCAAAAGTTCATTTTTTAACACATCAACTTCATTAATACTTAATCTCTTTACATTAATTATAGGTTTAAAATCTGAAAGTAAATCCTTTTCGTTCCATTCAACTTTTAACCATGGTGGATTTCCGACTACTAAATCAAATCCACGGTTATTTAAAAATATTTCTGCAAACTCAAGTTCCCAATGAAAAAACTTAATACGATCGCTAAGCTCTTTAACCACTGATAGTCGTTCCACTTTCGAGATTAAATCATCTAAATTGGAACCAAAACCTTGTGTAGTATCTAGAATAGCAGAAATATCTAATAAAAATTCATCTCGTGTTGGTAGTAAATCTGCTTTTTCTATTGGCCAAAACCATAATGCACACCAGTAATCCATAACCATTTTTAACGCACGATATGGTGAAGTTGCTGAGTTTGTAACTTTGTGTAATTTCTCTTCCTTATCCTCAATTGATAATTTTTGTATATCACTATCCAATGGTTGTCCCCACACATTGATTGCCTCTCGAGTAGAATCAATTAACCACTTGCGATTACTAGCATGTCTAAACCATATACTGTCAATACGTTTAGAAATATTTTTTAAGGTTTGTATATCTTCGGGTTCAAATTTTTTTATAAATTCGTTACGCCATTGCTTTATTTTTTCTATATCTCTCTTTGCAATGTTTTGAACAGTTTCGTCATTATCGAAAGGAATCATTCCACTATCAGGAACTAAAAAATGATATATAAATTCCTCATTACGTTCATCAGTCAGAGATATTTTAGTAGGGACCTGATTTAGCCATTTCCCGCTAATTAAATCATCAGCCCGAAATACTTGTCTCCGTGCACCAATTAAGCTATTTCCAACCGCTAATCGAGCAGAAAACCATGGTGTTTTAGATCCTTTATAGATTGTATTTAACCAAAGTGAAACCTTCGCTAACTCAACAGCAGTCGGATTTAAGTCCACTCCATAAACATTATTAGTAGCAATATAAGCCTTAACTTTTTGTCTCTCATGAGCATAGTCTTCCGTGCTAATCGTTTCACCAAGTTCCTTCTGCTTGCGTTCCAAGTAAGCATCAGCTAATTGGTTAATCGCCTCGTTTAAGAATGCACCGCTACCCATTGCCGGTTCGCAAACTGTTAGTTGTAAAATTTCATCGGCCGTTTTGTCTTTCAACAATTCCTTTAAACTGTATTTGACCAATGATTTTGTTAATACCTCTGGTGTATAATAACTTGCTGTTTTTTCTCGGTCACGACCTGCTAAACGGAAAATAAAACTTCCTTTTTCATACTTTTTCCGTTTCTTTGTACCATCACTATCTGTGATATAGACGAATTCGTCCTCATTATATTGATCAATTTCTGACTCTGGTACGAAATAAGATTGCCCTGTTTCATCTGTGCTACTCACATTTGCAGGTTTTACCTCATATAGTGTTTCTTGGGCAAAGAAACCTGAGTAAGAAAGTAAACCTTCATAAACAGCTCCCAATTGGTTAATTCCTAATTGTGCATAACTGATACGTCCTCGTTGTTTGCTTCCTTCTTTTGATAAAGATAGAAGCTGAATTACCTCCTGTAGAACAAAGTTACGGAATTTGACTGATGAAAGAAGCGGAGTTTGTTTCGGATCAAACAATGGACTTTGTAATCCCTCAATTTCAAATCCAGCATCTACATAGCGGCCTCTTTCAAAATCAAACTCTTCTTGTTCTTCTCCGTAACCTTCATTTACGATTTTAAATAATGTGTTTAAACTTTCATGCAAGAAGTATCCATTACGGGCAGCTTCGGTTGTTAACGGAACTTGCTCTAGTTCACGTAATGATTCTAGGCTGTAACCTAGGCGATACTCCTCACTTTTCATCGGTACAACGTTTAGCTCTTCGCTACGAGATTCTGCATAAAATAAGAATAGTAGTCGATATAAGTAGATCAAAGCTTCTCTTGTAAGCTTCTTAGCTAGTTCTTCATCACCGTAAATCTTCTTTTTAGAAATTTGAGATCGGTAGTAGATATACTCATTCCCGATCAACTCGACTGCTCGACGAATTCCATATTTTAAGTCCTCCGATACGGAGAAAGCATGTTTATGAGATTTCTCATCTAACTCGTCATGTAGAATATTTCCTTCTTCAGGTGCTAATGCATCTTTAGATAACAAGGCAGCAGTTGCTTTTAAAGTGTCAGCTTGCTTCCGTCCGAAGATTTCATCTAAATCAAAAAGGAGATATTTACCTTGTCCCCACTTCGTACGGTCAATGAGATATACTTTTTGACCAGCTAACAACATTATCCATCTAGGTGGCTCTTCCAAACGTAACATTTCTTGAATCGCTTCTTCTACTGTTCCTTCGAACCACTTAATATCTTCGTTTTCAATAACTTTATATACAAATTGCTGGTCTAATACATTCAAATCATCGGTGACGAAAGGTGCTTGAATCATCCACAAATACTCATTACCATCTCGTTTAATTGCGTTTAGGAGTGGCAGAGCTACTCCTTCATGGGTGTATTTAATATCCGGTTGAACGGAATAGCCTAATGCTTCTAATAGCTTATAATGAAACGGTTGTGTATACTCTAAACGATCAATAGGATTAGATTCACTCAGCGCATTAGATTTCGCTTTAAAATATTCGCCTCCCAATCCTGCTAATTTTTTGTCTGGTGTTCGTTGGTCTTCTTCTTTCCATTTACTAAAGAGTCCTTTTAAATCTCCTTCTAATAAGGAATCTAAATAATGATGGCTATAAAATTCATTAACGTTTGAAATACCTCTTAAATCAAGTGCCATTGCTTTCACCTCTTACTTTCCGACAAATACCGCTGCAATGCGTAAGAATGGATCATGATCTGTAGTCATTGTTTGTGTAATCCAATCAAGCCTTTGTTTATATAGATCATTAACACTCTTACGTTCATACTCGATTCTCGAAGCGATATGTTTTGGTAATGTACCATTAGGAAGCTTTTTTTGCCGTTCTTGTTCCTCAAGTAACTTTAACTTTTTATCTCTCCAATCCTTTAACTTTTTCTGGTCTGCACGAAGATGAGAGAAGAGCTCATCTTTTCTTTCACTTCTTAACTGTTGTAGATATTTCTTTGCGGTTTCCAACGCAAATAATTTTTGCTTATGGATTAATTCGATATTCACATCTGATTTTCCAGGATTATATAACTCCCCTTGTGAGAAAATTAGTTGTTTTAAAGTATCAAAAGAATGAATCGTGTATTGCTCATTTCCGCTTACTTCCACCCCAAACCATTGGGAAATAACCGGCTGAGCACGTTTATTGAACAATATCCCCTGTATAAAGAAAACAACACGTTCATTTAAATGTGGTACAACAATAAGCGGTGCTTCATTTTTATCAAATTTTACAATAACTCGTTCAATTAACCAGTTAAAGAGAGGATGTTGTTCCCATAATAATTGTTTTGCAGGCCATTGCCCTTGCTTTTTCCTTGCTTCTACAATTGCCTTTTGTACTTCATCACGGTTTGTTGTTAGATGGAACTCTTTTTTATTCGGTATTGCCTCTTTTGGCATAAAATCTAGAATTTGTTGTACGTCCTCCGGAGGAAACCAGATGACTGATTGATTATCTGTTAAAAATTCCACTTGTTCCTTATGAGACGGATTTTCTTCCGTTAACATATCTAAACTTTGCTTGAAGAATGTACAGTCATCCATCCATTGGTATGCCTCTGCTTTTGGGTATGTTTCAATATTCTGCTCTTCACCTTGCTGTAAGAGTTGATCTAACGCACCCAAAATAGCCATCGGGTCATCGGAAAGTCCGAACATGGCATCTACATCTGTTCCTTCTGCTAACTTATGTTCAATATATTCTGCTTCTTTTTCTGGGTCATAGAGTTTAAGAATTGTTGCTGGATCGCCTAAGTTTTTATAAGCTTCTTCTTCTTTTTCAATTAACTTTTCAATGATACGTAAGTCACCTTTAATCTCATCATCGTGTGATTTTGTAATCAAATAATAAATGTGAGGTGTATGCTTTTGACCATAACGATCAATACGACCATTACGTTGTTCTAATGTAATAAGCGACCAAGGAATATCAAAATGAATTAGATGGTTACAGAAATAATGTAAGTTTACCCCTTCTGATGCAACATCAGATGCTAATAAGATACGGACTGATGAATCTTCTTTTCCAAAATCCTCAACAATCTCTTGTTGTTCTATATCAGACATGCCTGCATGAAATACTTTTACAATTTTTTCATCTACCCCGAAATCTTTCTGTAGTCTTTCCGAAAGATATTGTAAGGTTTGAATACGCTCTGAAAAAATAAGAACGCGTGGAGAATCTTTCTTACCTGTCCATTTCAGTTCTTCCGTTAATAATTGTTTTAGATAGCGATATTTACTAAAAGCATCGTCAGAAATATTTAATAATAAAGATTCCGCCTCTCTTAGCTTCTTCAAATCACTACCTAATACTTCTTCGGTAGCTGGTTCATCCTGAATACGTTGTTCAATACGTTTAATACGCTGCTGCACAGTATGCAAACACGCTGCAGGACTAGATAAAAATGCTTTAAACAGTGTATTTTTAAACAACGTATCTTTCGTGCCTCGAATTTGTGATAGTCCTGGTAATGATAGTTGTTTTGATGTCTTTCCATCCAATGTATTGAATCTAAGTGAATGTAAGAATTGTAGGAATTTTTCTTCTTGTGGCGATGCAGACACTTCTCTTTTTTGGGAATCACGCTCTCTAAATTCCGAACTTACCTCATTTTCAATATCCTTTTTAAATCGACGAGTGAACAAACCTTGTATTTCCTCATGTGTATAGTTAGATTCATCAGCAATTGCAGTAGGTTCTAGCATATTAATCAGCTGTGCAAAACTTTCAGGTTTACCATTATGCGGCGTTGCTGAAAGAAGAATTAAGGAATCACATGTTCTCGCTAATAGACTTGCTAAACGATTACGTTGTGTATGTGCATTCGCCACGTTATGACATTCATCAATTACAATTACATCCCAGTGACACTGCTCAAGGTATGTACGATATTGACTGTCATTTTTTAAGGTATCTACTGAGATAATCACACGATTAAAGTAATTAAATGGATTTTTATTGCTTGGAATTTTAGAACGCACTTTCTGAATTCCTACGGAGTCTAACCTCACTAAAGGAATTGTAAAGCGAGTCCACATCTCCTGTTGAAATTGGCTCAACATTGACTTCATCGTAACAACAAGAATTCGATCTCCACGCCCCCGTTTTATAAGTTCCGATAAAAGAATCCCAGCTTCAATTGTCTTACCTAAACCAACTGCATCTGCAATTAGTATCCGAGGGCGAAGGTTGGTAAGTGCTAAATAAGTAGGCTTAAGCTGATATTCCGCTAAATTAAATGCTCCTTTATGTCCAATATAGATTTTATTGTCAATTGGAGCTGTCTTTCTAAGCAGCGCCTCAATGTACAATCGACTTTTTCTATATTGCGGACTTTCATCCAGTACAAACTGTGTATCCTCTGGTCTAATCTCTATAATATTATCTAGTGTGCTTAAGAAAATAGCTTCATGATTACGTACAAGTTCAGAAACTCCCACTACTTTATAACTAAATCCATTTTTAACAGGTTTTACATTTTTTACAATCCATTCTTCACCACGAATTTCTACTCGAGCTCCTGGTGCAATCATTTTTGTTCTGCCAACTTGTTGAACAGTCATTCTATCATCCTCACTCAATCTCTATAGTTAAATCTTCCTTTTTCAATAGACGTAAACACTCATTTAATATTTCTGCATCATCATCAAATCCTAAAGGTGAATACAAATCTTCCTCATCATCATGAGAATGCAGAAAATAATTAATGGTAGCATTAATAAACTTTTTCTCTTCCTCATTATACTGGTCATAAACATCCAATAACAAAAGACAAACACTTGCAATTTTTTTTGCTAAAGGAAGGTTAATAAATTCGTTTTGTAACGTTTCCTTCTCGATTTCTTTTAGATATTTTTGAATCTGCTGTTTTAGAATGTTGGGACTTACATAGGTACCAGCATATTCATTGATAATATTTGTAAACTTTTCAGATGGCAAATAGCTAAATAAATCCACAAAAAATCCCCCTAAACAATTGTTGCTTGAAGTACAAAAATTCTAGAAAATATTGCATATTCTCTCGAATGATTAATTATAAAATACTAATATATTATTTTACAATGTGTCATTTGTAGAAAAATGTCGAATTATAGTCTAACCTGAAAATAAAGCGGTAAATTTGTAGGAAATGATACCATTTTATTCAAAAAAGGAATAGGAATTTTCACTTAGTAATTTATCAGAAGAATATGCCATTATGATATTTTCCTGCTCGTAATAAAAATCATATTAAGTATTTGCCAAACTCTTAGTTTAATTTGAACAAATTCTTCCTTTATGACTTAAATTGATCGGCTACGTATTATACCTTCCAAACATTCGTTTTTCTGTAATCTTATTTCTATTTTATGGATTAAACATAATTCTAATAAAATAAGGGTACCGTCAAGAATTTTGTGTAATGCAAGATGGATAGGGTATCTCTGAAATGGATTTGGAATGGATAGGGAACCGATTTCCTCCCCACAAGAGACTGAATATTCAGTCTCCTATGGGGGAAGAGAGAATCCCCTTATCTCATATATTTACATTATTTGATTAATTGTAGCGTTCTTCAAACATTCGTTGAAGGGCTTCATGAGCTTCGGCAAATCCTCGTAACTTTCGTCCTGCCCATTTCTCATTAAAATCTTGGATGGTCAAATACACGACTTTTTCAGCTGCTTCTAAACTACTCAAGTTCATCGGCTTGAGACGTTTCCGAATCTCCTTGATCGTTCGTTCAATGGCATTCGTCGTATAAATCACATTTCGAATACGGCTTGGATCATCCATAAATGTAAGGAGAACATCCAACTCATTGGCCCAAGATTGCACTTCTCTTGGGTACTTGCTCGACCATTTCGATTCAAACTGTTGAAACATCTGTAACGCCATCTCCTTATTCGGTGCACGATAAATCAGTTTGAGATCTTCTGTCACTTCCAATTGATCCTTTTTCCGAACACGGCTGAGGGTGTTGGGGACTTTGTGCACGACATAGCGCTGCACATCGGCTTTCGGATAAACTGCCTTAAAGGCTTCCTCCAGCCAGCCGGTGTGGCGTTGATAAGGGGCAAACAACTGCGTTTGAAATTCTCCGTTTCGGTCTCTTGGCGCCAAAAACCCTTCAATCCGGCCATATTGTGTATCTAGATTTCGTTGATAGTAGCCGTTTCTCATATTGGATGTGTCCGCCTGTTCGATTTCGAGGAAATGTTTGATTTCTTCTCGCATAGTCAGCTCTAATTTTTCCTTCACAAACTGACGAACGACACTTTCCAGTTGATTTGCCCAGTCTACATTCGGTACACTTTTAGACATAGGTAGGGTTCTCCTTTCTCTAAGATTTTTGGTCCAATCAGAGAATACCCTACCTTTTTTCTTTTGTTCTAGCAAAATGCTTTACACAAAATTTTATACATCATCGAAATATTTGTACTCTATTTTACAAAAACATCAAAAAAGCCGTCCATCGTTTTCTACTGCAATACTAAGTTTTTTTGTACATAAGAAAATAGAGTTATATTAGCCCCCCTTCTGTTTTAAATGCGATAACAAGTTATAGCCCAGGAGAACAGTGACAGGCACTGTTTGCCAATAAAGCAAATTTTTCTTTATCTTAAATGTTCGAGAATTTGCAGCACCCTTAAAAATGGATTCCCTAAGTCATTTGTATTTTTCGCTGCGAATTTTCTCATTTCTTCAATACAGTGAGTATAATCTTTATTAATCACTAATTGAAGCGTCTCGATCTTTCCCAACTCTGTAGTGATATATCCCTCTGGCACATAAGGTGACCAAAACATGTAAATACGATTAGGAAAGTCTTTTAATAATAATTCGGCGTATTCTTTTTGCACTTCGTGTTTTTGCTTTATCTTTTCAACGGTCGTTTGATTATTGCCATAAAGCAACCCACGTATGTGTGTCGTCACTTCACATAAATACGCTGTTTTTGTTTTAAAATCTAATCCGACAACATCGAGTTCACTCAATCCTTTTAGCCCGCCGCCTGGCATACGAACGTTATAATCGACAAAGTCACATTGTTTGATGACTTTTAAATACCCACCTACTATGTATTCGCCTATGTCTGTTTTCATTACTTCCTCACCAACTTCGCGACACTCTCGACATGCGCCGTATGTGGAAAAAGGTCGAACGGTTGAATGTATTCGATGTGATAGTGCTTTGCAAGGGTGTCGATGTCGCGTGCGAGGCTGGATGGGTTACAGGAAACGTACACGACCGTTTTTGGTTTCACTTGTAAAATTGTTTTTAACAAGGCGTTGTCGCAGCCCGTTCGTGGAGGGTCGACAACGATGACGTCTGGCTTCCACCCTTCTTTCACCCATGTTGGCAACAATACTTCCGCTTTTCCAACCGCATAAGTGACGTTGGTGAAGCCGTGACGTTCGGCATTTTGGCGCGCATCGTCAATCGCTTCGGGGATCGTATCCATGCCGCGCACTTCTTTTGCCTCGCGAGCGAGCCAAAGCCCGATTGTGCCGACGCCACAATATGCGTCGACGACGCGTTCGTTTTTCGTTAGTGCTGCTGCTTTTTTTACTTCGTCGTATAGCTTGATCGTTTGAATCGGATTAAGCTGGAAAAAGGCGCGAGCCGATAGCTCAAAAGATAAGTCGCCGAGCACTTCTTGAATGTACGGTTCACCTGCGAGAACGATCGTTTCATCGCCAAAAATAAGCGACGTTTTTTGACCGTTCACGTTTTGGGCGATCGATTTTACTTCCGGCAGGCGACGTTTTACTTCCGCTACAAATAGCTGTTTGCGCGGCAGTTCTTTCGTCGCTGTCACGATGACAAGCTGTACATCGCCAGTGTAAAATCCGACTCGGGCGACAATCGTGCGCACAACACCCGTTTTCTTTCGTTCGTGATAAACCGGAATGCGCAAATCTTGTAAAATCGCTTTCACGACCGTTGTGACGCGATTAGTCGCGTCATGTTGAATCAAGCAGCGGTCAATGTCAACGAGCTCGTGCGAGTTCATGCTGTAAAGTCCAGCGATGACACGCCCTTTTTTCACTCCGACTTGAAATTGGCTTTTATTGCGATAATGCCACGGGTCTTCCATTCCGATCGTCGGACGAATATGAAGTGCTTCTATATTTAATCGGCTATGGCGTTCCAGTGCTTGAATGACGATATCTCGTTTTGCCTCTAATTGCGCGTGATAGTCAAGATGTTGCAGTTGACATCCACCGCACCGTTCATATACTGGACAAGGCGGCTTAACACGATGAGGGGAGCGTTTTCGTATGCGCACCATTTTTCCTTCTGTATATGTTGGGTACACATTCGTCGCTTGAACGACGACTTCTTCTCCTGGAAGCGCTCCTGGAACGAACACCACTTGTTTTTTAAAATAGCCGACCCCTTCTCCGTTAATGCCTAATCGTTTAATCGTTAATGGAAATTGCTGTCCTTGTTGTAGCATCGTTTTCTCTCCTACTCTATACTTCTCCACAAATACAAAGCGGCATAGCTTGCATATGGTTCCCACATTCGTTGAAATGCGTCCATTTCTTTCATCGTCGAGCGATGATCGAGCTGAAATGTTCGTTCAATCGCCCGTTGCAAACCGACGTCTCCTTTCGGGAATACATTTGGACGCCCCAGACCAAACATTAAAAAATTTTGCACCGTCCACGGACCGATGCCACGGATCGAAAGAAGCTGTTTCGCCACTTCCTCGTCAGAAAGCGAATGCATCTCTTCTAAGCGCAACTTTCCTTCTACGATAAGCCGTGAAATATCAACAATATATTGCGCTTTTCGCTCACTTAGCGACAAAGCCCGCAATTCATCATATGAAGCATTGGCGACGCGCTCAGGCCGCGGATAAATGTATACATCCCCGAGACGCTCACCAAATGTATGGACAAAACGTTCCGTTAGCCGATGAGCCACTTTCATATGAATTTGTTGGTGAATAATGCATTTCATTAAACAAAAATATAAATCAAATTCTAATACGAGCGGCGTTCCTTCATGAGCGATAAATACGTCGCGCAAGTTTGTTTGTATAAAATGATGGTGAATGAAAGCAAGCGGCCTGTCCCAATGAAAAATGCGCGAAAGACGCGCGATCACTTCTTCTTTATGCTGTTCTTCGTCACACGACACGACAAACGCAGGTTTCTCTTTTGTTCCAACGCTTTTCACGCACGCAAGAAGCGGCTTTTCGTTCACATACAACGGAACGGTGATTTCGTTATGATGAATACGTATAAGCGGATCGTTTGCAAGCCGTTCGCATACTCGCGTAAAATCGTATGGAGGCTGAACATGAATCATTACCATCTCTCCCCTTTCCCATTGTATCAAAACAAATCCCTTTGCACATCGTCAAAGGGAAAAAATCCAAGTAGGAACATTGATTTTTTGCAACATGAAATCGTCTAAGCTTTTAAAAACATATCCTTCTTTTCGTAAATCGTCAATAATTTTCGCAAGCGCATCGGCATTGTCTTTGGATACTGTATGCAGCAATATAATGGCACCGGGATGAATTTGTTTCATGACGTGATTGTAAGCGTATGTCCATCCTTTTTGATCGTGAACGTGCCAATCGACGAACGCTAACGACCAAAAGACATGATAATAGCCAAGTTCGCGCGCAATACGCATCGTGCGCTCATCAAAAATGCCGCGTGGAGGACGCATGTAGCGCATATGCTTCTGACCCGTCAACAGTTCTGTTTTCTTTCTGACCATCTCTAGCTCCTCACGTAACTTCTCATCGCTGACCGTCGTTAAATCCGGATGATGCCATGAATGGTTACCGACAATATGTCCTTCATTCACCATTCGTTGTACTAAGTCGGGGGCCGATTGTAAATAATGACCAGTTACAAAAAACGTCGCAGGAACGTTTTTTTCTTTAAGCACGTCTAAAATTTGCGCGGTATAGCCATTTTCATATCCGTTATCAAACGTTAAGTAAATATGTTTTTTCGTCGGATCGCCTAAATAAAAAGCATCGTATTTGGCGAGTAGTTCATCTAACTGTTTCCCAGCAGAAGGGGGAATATGATTTTCACTCCGCTTCAATCCCCATGACATCGCCTCTGCTTCATTAAGCGGCAAACATAAAAGGAAGAAAAACAACATAAACATTTTTCTCACTTCTTGCACCTCCCTATTCCTTTCCATGATAGGTTGTGCAAAATCGGACATAAAAAATCCGCCTAGCTGCTCGCTAGACGGATTTTTTCGTTAAAATACGCGCTCTTTAAATTGAGCCAATTTTTCAAGCGATGATTTTTCGACGTCTTCGTGCAAGCTGTTGCCGTGTGAATCCATCGTGACGACCGCTGTAAAATCTTTTACACGCAAATGCCACATCGCTTCTGGAATACCAAACTCTAAAAAGTCAACACCTTCGACCGACTGGATACAGTCCGCATAATATTGCGCGGCACCACCGATGGCGTTTAAATACACGCCGCCGTGTTCCTTTAATGCCGCTAACGTTTTAGCTCCCATGCCACCTTTTCCAATGACAGCACGAATGCCGAATTTTTTCATAATTTCCCCTTGATAAGGCTCTTCGCGAATGCTCGTCGTTGGACCAGCTGCTTTCACGTGCCATTTTCCATTTTCATCTTTTAACATCACCGGCCCACAGTGATAAATGATTTGACCGTTTAAATCAACAGGGGAATCATGATCCATTAAATGTTTATGAATCGCATCTCGTCCTGTGTAAATCATGCCGTTAATGCGAACGACATCGCCGACTTTTAATGAGCGAATTTGTTCTTCTGTAATTGGCGCTTCAAGAACAACTTCGCGCGCTTCGCTCGTCACTTTTTCTTCTTCTTCTTGTTTGAAATCAACAGCTTCTCCTTCTTGATACAGCCATTGTTGAATGTCCCCTGTATGCGGATCAATGATAACGCCTAAGCGACGAAACGCCCAACAGTTGTATGCGACAGAAACGAAAAAGCTTGCGGGGATGCGGTGCATGACACCGATTTTACAGCCGAGCAACGTCGTTTCACCACCAAAGCCCATCGTGCCGATCCCGAGTTTATTCGCTGCTTCCATAATGTATTCTTCTAATTTGCGCAAGTCTTCGTTCGGGTTGACGTCGTCAACAGAACGGAATAGTTGTTCCTTCGCCAAGTCGTATCCAGCGGAGCGGTCACCACCAATGCCGACGCCAATAAATCCAGCGCTACATCCTTGTCCTTGTGCTTGATATACCGCATGTAAAATACATTTGCGAATGCCATCTAAATCGCGACCTGCACGACCGAGTCCTTCTAATTCACATGGCAAGCTATATTGAATGTTTTTATTTTCACAGCCGCCACCTTTTAAAATTAAACGAACATCAATATAATCTTTTTCCCATTGCTCAAATTTCACAACAGGCAGTCCGATCCCTAAATTATCACCGCTATTTTCGCCTGTTAGCGAATCAACGGAGTTTGGACGCAATTTGCCGTCTTTCGTTGCTTGAGCGATCGCTCGACGAATCGCTTCTTTCATCTCCATTTGATTGACGCCTACAGGGACTTTAATTTTAAATGTCGGCAACCCCGTATCTTGGCAAATTGGCGATACATTTTCATCTGCCATTTGAATGTTTTGTACGATCGTAGCAAGCGACATCGCCGCCCTCGTTCCAGCATTTTCACGCATCTTCGCCTTAGCGATGGCACGTCGTACATCTTTCGGCAATTTTGTTGACGTCTCAACGATTAGCTTGTACATACTCTCTTGAAACTTTTCCATCCTATAACCCTTCCCCTTTGTTCAATATGTAACAATTTTTCGAATTCTCCACTTGTATTATACATCTTTTTTAAACGCAAAAAAAAGCCGCTTAGCGACTTTTTTCCCAATCTTTTTTAAACCGCTCGTATTTCATTTCTAAATCATCAATCATTTGAATAAGACGGTCAATATCTTCTAACTCCGTCGTTTCTGGATCGATGGCTTCAAGCACTTCGAGAAACATATTTAAGCGCGTTTTTAAATAGGATAGTTGTAGATTTTGATCTGATACTGCGTTGCCCAACATCGTCACCTCGCTTTTTCTTTATCGTACACGATCGCAACATCGTTGACAATCGTTCCATTTCATTTGCATAATTATCGTTAGTCCTACTTTTTAAAATAAAGGAGATTCGTTATGGGAACATTATTGCGTCAAGCGATTACTCCTACGTTTGATCCGTGGGAAGCATATATGGACGTCGAACAGTATGGAAGCATGCAGTTAACGAATATTGAGTTTACAACAACGACCCTTTGCAATATGCGCTGTGAACATTGCGCTGTTGGTTATACATTGCGCACGAAAGACCCTGAGGCGCTACCACTCGATCTTCTTCTTCGCCGCCTCGATGAAATTCCACATTTGCGCTCGTTAAGCATTACAGGCGGCGAGCCGATGCTTTCGCTCAAGTCTGTCGAGCAATACGTCGTGCCGTTGTTAAAATATGCACACGAACGCGGGGTGCGCACACAAATTAACTCAAATTTAACGCTCGACTTAGAACGATATGAAAAAATTATTCCTTACTTAGACGTTTTGCACATTTCGCATAATTGGGGTACGATCGATGATTTCGTTGAAGGCGGCTTTGCGATGATGGAGAAAAAGCCGACCGTCGCACAGCGTGAGCGTTATTTTATGCGCATGATTGAAAATGCGCGGGCGATTTCTCGTACGGGAGTCATCGTGTCCGCAGAGACGATGTTAAATAAACGAACACGTCCACATATAGAAACGATTCATCGCCAAATTGTAAACGACATGGGCTGTAAACGACATGAAGTGCATCCGATGTATCCGAGCGACTTTGCGAGCAACTTGGAAACGTTAACGCTCGATGAACTGCGCGAAACGATTCATCATTTGCTCGATATACGAGATGAAAACGTGTGGATGTTGTTCGGTACGTTGCCGTTTTATCCGTGCAGCGACAATGAAGAAGATTTAGCGTTGCTAAAGCGTTTATACGAAAGTAAAAATGTAACGGTGCGCAATGACCCTGATGGACGTTCACGTTTAAATGTAAACATTTTTACAGGCGACATTATTGTTACCGATTTTGGTGATGAGCCGATGCTTGGCAACATTCAAACCGACTCGCTTCTTTCTGCTTATGGCAAATGGATGGCATCTGACTTAGCCAAATCGTTAAACTGCCATTGCCCTGCGGTGAAATGTTTAGGGCCGAACGTGCTCGTGAAAAATCGCTACTATCCGAATGTCGATTTTACGAAAAGAAAAGCAAACATTGAGCGGTAATAATGAAAAAGCTTGTCGGGGCGCTCGACAAGCTTTTTTGCATCATCTCGGCACGTCGCTTGCGACAAAGGCAAATGATAGACGATCTTGTACAGGAATCCAAGCACCAATCCCTTGTGATGTAACGTTTTTCACGACAATGCTTTTTTTCTTTCCTTTTAAGACGATATATACTTCGCCATACGTCACTTTTCCTTTTTCATTGACCGCCGGGGCGTAAGCATATAAATAGCCTAACTTTTTCGGCGGAACGTTATATGCTTGTTCCTTTTTCGTCCCAATGCCGATCCATGTGCTGAAAGAGAGTGGCAAATTCGTTTTTTTCATCGCTGTTAAAAGCATCATTTTTTTCACATCTTCTTCGTTCGGTATGCTTGCCGTTAGACCTCCGCGCACTTGTTTTTGCATTTCTTGTCTATATGTTAATCGTACCGCTGTTTTCCCACCCCGATTGTCAATAAAGTTTGTATTTACTTTTTGATACTCCCAGTTCGTTGATGTTTCTGTTGATTCATAATTTAACGGCCATTGCCCTAAATAAATCGTCGCTTCATAACCGATCGCAAATGGCGTGCTTGAAATCGACGATTCGTTTAAAAGACGAATTAATTCCGGATTTTCAATTTTCACATTCGCCGACTGAAGCAGTTGTTTCGCTAACTCACTCGGTTGCAAATACGGCAAATTTTGCGTTGGATTCGGATACGTATTTTCTTTTGAAATGTCAATAACCGATGGCGGGAGCTTGACAGTTGCTTCGCTAACCGTTGGAATACAGAAGAAAATGAATATGATGCTTAATGCAAACCATCTTCTCATGCGTAAACTCCTTTCTTTTTACATCGTTCATCGTTATTTTTTTCAAAAGTCGACAATTTATCCTCTCCATAAAAAAAATCCGCCAGCGATAACTGACGGATTACAATAAATAAAATCCAATTCCCATAATCATATAAGCTGCAAGAAGTGTAGCCCCTTCAAACCAGTTCGTATCTCCATCGTTGGAAAGAACGATCGTTAATAAGACAGCTGTCACCATCGCCACAAGCTCTGGAAGCGTAAAGACGAGAGCCATTTTCGTCGGGAATGCAAGCGACACAAGCACTAATACAGGTGCAACAAACATCGCAATTTGCAGCGTCGAACCGATCGCAATTTCAACAGCAACGTTCATTTTATTTTTATATGCCATAATGATGGCGGAAGCATGCTCTGCAGCGTTTCCGACAATGGCAACAATAATGACCCCGATGAATAGTTCACTCCATCCAAATGAATGAGCGACGACTTCAAACGTATGAACTAAACTTTCGGATACGTAAGCAACCGCGACGGTGGCAATGGCTAAAATGAGCATCGCTTTTCCTTTTGACCATTCTGGTTCCTCATGTTCTTCCACATCTTCTTTATGTTGATATACACCGCGATGAGTAACGAGTTTAAAATATAACGCAGCTAAATAAAGAGCGATCATAATTATCGAAATACCGATACTTAACGATAACGTTTTTTGTTCATTCATCGTCATCGAAAATACTTCTGGAATGACAAAAGCAACTAAAATAGCAAATGTTAGTAAACCTGAATTATGACGCGCATCATATACGTTAAATGATTGCCGTTTATATTTCAAACCACCAACAAAAAACGATAAACCTGCTACAAGCAATAAGTTGCCAAGCACGGAACCCGTTAACGATGCCAACACAACACTCACTAAGCCAGCTTTCAACGCAAAAATGGATATAATCAATTCTACGGCATTGCCAAATGTCGCATTCAAAAGTCCACCGATACGAGGACCTGCCACGATTGCCAAACTTTCTGTCGCTCGTCCCATATAGCTAGCGAGCGCAATAATTGTGACACAATAAACGACAAACATCGGGGTTGCAGGCCAATGAAGTAAGCTTCCTGCAACAGAAAGTGGAACACCGATGACCGTTAATAAAAAAAAGATGCGTTCCATCAATCAAATCGTCTCCTTTTCATTTATGGGATATCAACCATATTTTACACAAATCCACTCCCATTTTCATCCGTCTTTTTCGTTGCTTCTTCTCGTGAAACGCTTTAATATCGAACATAGTGAACGTATTACAGGAGGTCATTATGCAACAACGTCATTTTTTCATTTTAGTTAGCATTGTCATGATTTCAGGTCTCTCTCAAGGGCTATTGTTGCCGCTCATCTCTATCATTTTTGAGCAAAGTGGGGTGCATTCATCGCTTAGCGGTATACATGCGACAGCGATGTACATCGGCGTTCTTGTCGTGTCACCGTTTTTAGAGCGTCCGCTTCGCCGCTACGGCTTTAAGCGTTTAATGATGTTCGGTGGAGCGATCGTCATCGTTTCTTTGGCGATTTTTTCGGTTTCATCATCGCTTTTGTTTTGGTTTATGCTTCGATTGTTCATTGGAATTGGCGATCATATCCTTCATTTCGGTTCGCAAACATGGATTACATACGCTTCTCCTACTCATCGGCGCGGTCGCAACATTTCGCTATACGGTTTATCGTTTGGCGTCGGCTTTATGATCGGACCGCTTCTCGTTCCGCTCGTTCACATACACGAAGCGTTGCCGTTTATCGTTTCATCTTTGCTCAGCTTATGTGGCTGGATATTGTTATTTTTCTTGCCACATACGTATCCGCAAACGGAAGAAGCAGAAAAAGTTGGAGCGACACGCTTTTTTCAAGCTTGGAAGCAAGCATGGCCAGCTTTGTTGTTGCCGTTCGGCTACGGCTTTTTAGAGGCGTCGCTTCATAGCATATTTCCGATTTATGCGCTAAGAAACGAGTTAACCGTTGAGACAGTTGCGATGATGCTTCCTGCGTTTGCCCTTGGCGGCATCGCTTTTCAACTTCCCCTAGGAACGTTAAGCGATCGCTTTTCTCGAAAAACGATGATTATTATTTCATTAGCTGTAGGGGCCCTTTGTTTTGCTATCGCTACATGGTTTTCTTCTCCTGTGCAACTAACAATGACGTTTTTCGTTGCCGGTATGTTTGTCGGTTCGCTTTTTTCACTTGGCATGGCATATATGGCGGACTTGCTGCCAACGTCGCTTCTTCCTGTCGGCAACATTTTATGCGGTATGTTATATAGTGTCGGGAGCATATGCGGTCCTGCTATTGGTGGCGCTGTATTACAACAGCAAGAGGAATTATTTTTCTTCAGCATGAGTTCTCTTTTACTTCTTTTACTACTCGCCCAGCGCCCGTTCATAAAATTTTCAAAATATTTTTCTAAAAAACACGAAAAAAACATTGACGCTTTTTAAACCTCTGTTATATAATACAATTAAACAAAATAAACTGTTTTAAAACAGAGGGGGGGAGCGATCATGATGAGTAGAGAAGAAAGAAAAAATATGATTGAGTTTATTACAAAATTGCGGGGCTTTAACCAAGAGCAGCTTGTTTATATGACAGATGCAGAAATCGAACATATTTACAACCAAACATATTATCATCACGAAGAGATTGCAGAATAAAAGGGATGTGCAAACACATCCCTCTTTTTTTAATGATATCCGTTTTGTCCGTTTGCGCTACTGCTCGTTTTATGTTTCGGGCGGCTTTTTCCTTTTTGTTTTGTCCCGCCGTCTTTTTTCGTCTTTTTCGTCATCGTCAGTCCCCCTTCATCACCACTTTCGCTTTTAATATGGTTTACAAACGCCCTTTTTATGAGAGGGAATGACTACCGTATACGCATTTTCCCTTCTTTTTTACAACAAAAAATAGCGTTTAACTCTCCACCTAATACAATCATCATACCGGACAAATAAAACCAAACCATTAACGCAATAATGCCACCTAGACTGCCGTACATCGCCGAATAGTTACCGAACTGATTTACATAATACGAAAAAGCAAGAGAGACAACCATCCAACCGACTGTGGCCAACAGCGCACCACTCCATACGTCACGAAAACGAACATATTTGCTCGGCGCAAAAACGTACAACACAGAAAACACAAAAAATAAAATGATAAAACTAACGAACCAACGGATCGCTTCCCATATGCGTAAAAAAACGTCCGAAAGCCCAAACGCTGAAAAAAGAAACGTGCCAATCATCTTTCCGAATACAGGGAACACAAGCGCAACAATAATGACGAAAATCATGGCAAATGTAAGTAAGATGGAAATACCACGTGCAACAAGAAAGGAACGCGTTTCTTTCACATCGTATGCTCGGTTTAATGCCCGGATAATGGCCGACATGCCGTTCGACGCAGCCCACACCGTGGCAAGCACGCTAAAAGATAGCCACTTTCCACTTTGCGATTCCATAAGTTGTTTAATGTTTGTCTCAATTAAATGCACCGTTTCGCTTGGCGCATATTGACTGAAAAAAGCGATCACATCTTCATGCGGAATAGGCAAATATGATAAAAACGTTAACAAAAACAGTAAAAATGGAAATAGCGACAGCAAAAAGAAATATGCTAACTCAGCGGATAAATCAAAAATTTCATCTTCTTCAAACCGTTTCATCAGCTCACGAACAACTGAAAAGCTAACAATCATCTCCCACCTCACCTCGCTTCTACGAGGAACGTTTACGAATCAGCTCCTCTATCCACTCCATCACTTGTGGCGTTGTTTCTTTTACTTCACTTAGTTTATTCAAAATAAACTGCAAATCATTCACTATTTCGTCGACATGTTGTCGCGTTTCATGAACAGTCTCCTTTACTTCTTTTACATGAGCGATCCACTCCACACATGTGTTTTTGATCGCTTGTCTTGCCTTTTTGTTCCCAAACAACAAAGCAACGCCAGCGAGTACAATCCATTTCTCCTTTCCCATCGCTTCTCCCCCTCTTACAGCGAGTGATCCCGTTTTATGCGTTCTAATATATGTTTACACCCTTCTTCTACTAATTCGTACACTTCTTCAAAATTTCCTGTAAAGTACGGGTCTGGCACATCATCTACGCGACGATTTGGCACAAAATCCATAAATCGAGCAATCACAGCACGACAATGGTCGCCGACAAGGCGGCGAAGATGAGCAATATTATCGCTATCCATTCCAATAATATAATCAAATGTATGGAAATCTTCTTTTGTAATTTGGCGGGCTTTCAACCCTGTGAAATCAATTTGCTTTTCTGTTAAAATGCGCTGTGTCCCGTGATGGGGTGGCTTACCGACATGCCAATTACCTGTTCCTGCCGAATCGACGGAGATGACATGTTCAAGCCCTTCTTGTTTGACAAGATGGCGAAACAGAGCTTCCGCCATCGGAGAACGACAAATGTTTCCTAAACAAACGAATAATACACGAATCATTTCATTTCACCTCACATATCAAACAATGATACAATGAACAAAATCATACATGAAAGGATGACGATTGTGCGTTTATCAGTTGAACAAATGATTGAACAAATAAAAGAAAAACTAAAAGTATTAAATTTCGATGCGATTAAACCGCACCATTTTGACGAACAACTATACGATGAATTAAAAGATATATACGATATGGTCATGAAAAAGCAATCGTTTAGCCCAAGCGAAATGCAAGCGATCGTTGAAGAGCTTGGAAGCTTACGGAAAAAGCTATAACGCCTGCCCGACGATCAATAGCGACGGATGATCGGAAAGGGCAATTTCTTCATGTGTATCGATATAACGTACGTATGGACGTTGCATATGCTCAATAATTTTTGTGACGATGGCGTTTCTTCCGTCGCTCATTTTCACCATCGTCCCCGGCAAATATGCAGGAATCGTCTCAACGAATAGCCGTACAAGCTGCTGGCTATAACGAATGCCGCTTCGTGCCATAATAATTTCCAAAGCTTCGTGCGGGGGCACAAATTCAACTGAAATTAAGTTTTCATATTCATCGGCGATGGCACAAATTTGAGCGTACAAATGAATGGTTGTTTCTGTTAACCCGCGCGGCTTACCCGAACCA
This sequence comes from Anoxybacillus dikiliensis, assembly GCF_050613275.1. Lineage (GTDB taxonomy): Bacteria > Bacillota > Bacilli > Bacillales > Anoxybacillaceae > Anoxybacillus. The sequence goes on along the minus strand of NZ_CP187112.1, from coordinate 317,386 downwards.
TTCACATGTTCGTGATGTTGATACGCTACATGTGCACATAACAAACTCAATTCACGTTCCTTCCGTAAATATTCAAATCCTTTGACTGTATGATGTTCTTCTCCCTCTAGCGCTTTCCCGATGTCATGAAGCAACGCGCCAAGCGCTAAATCGCGCAGCTGCAAATCGTTACAATTCATCTTTTTTCCTAGCTGCAACGACAATAACGCAACGTTCACCGCATGGGCATACGGCTGTACCTCCATAGCGATGGATGTTGAAGGAATAACCGCTAACACTTTTCTTTTTTTCACTTCATCGACGAGCTTTACTGCTAGTTTAAACAACGAGCGAATCGGTAATTCTTCGCGCTTTCGCACCGCGTCAAATGCTTGTTGGACAACGTCAATTGCGTCAATCCACGATGGCATATCGAGCAGCTCTTCCAAAGTAATACCCTCGGACACCGCATCCTCAACGAACACATAGCGAATATCCATTTCTTTCAGCCGCTCCAAGTATTTTGGATGAATTTTTCTCCCTGCTGCTAAAAGCACTCGACGATGGCGATCATAAATCGGACGTGCCAATTCCATCGTCCGCTCATCGTAGTCTTCTAATAAAATGAGCCGCAAACATACTCCACTCCTTTCGACATCTCCCATACAAACAGTATAATCATGTTTTTTTTCGTTTGCCATGACGTTTTTTTAAAATAAATTCCGATAGAAAAACTAGGATTGACATTCGTTTGAATTATGTTAAAATTTAAAACAATTAAACAGAAAGGGCAACGGATAAGAAAGGGAGATGAAGCATGATTACGTATGAAACGTGGGATAGTGTCCAAAAACCTACTTTTCCAATAGATAATGAAGACAAAGGAGCTATACATGTGCTTACATGGGCATACGACCATTACGGTGATGACCTTTTATATGCATGTAGCTTCGGTATCGAGGGCATCGTTTTAATTGACCTTATTTCTCAAGTGAAGGATGATGCTCACATTGTGTTTCTCGATACGCATGTACATTTTGTTGAAACGTATGAAACGATCGAACGTGTGAAACAAGCGTATCCTCGCTTGCGCATTCATTTGCAGTCCCCATCTTTATCGCTTGCGGAGCAAGAACAACAATTCGGGGCTGAGCTTTGGAAAAAAGATCCGAACAAATGCTGTGAGCTAAGAAAAATTATTCCACTACGTCAAGCGATAGCAGGGAAAAAAGCATGGATTTCTGGACTAAGGCGGGAACAATCACCTACCCGGCAACACGTCCAATTTATAAATCTCGACAAAAAGTTCAAAAGCATTAAAGTTTGCCCGCTCATTCATTGGACGTGGAAAGATGTATGGCGCTACGTTCATCGGCACAATCTTGCCTACAATCCGCTTCATGATCGCGGGTATCCGAGCATCGGTTGCGCGCCATGCACAGCACCTGCTTATACGGAGGAAGATTTACGCTCTGGGCGATGGGCCGGGCTAGGGAAAACAGAATGCGGCCTACATGAGTCGTGAAGGGGGGAAGGCATTGGTTATAGCTGCTTTTATTATCGCCTTTTTCTTTGCGATGAACATTGGAGGAAGCGGGGCGGCAGCAACGATGGGAGCCGCTTACGGATCAGGTGCGTTACCTAACAAGCGTATCGCTTTACTCATATGCGCTATCGCCATTTTCCTCGGCAGTTTAAGCGGGGGAGAAGTTGTGAAAACGATCGGCTCTGGCATCGTTCCTCCATCCATTTTACAAACAGAGCTTGTTGTCATTGTGTTAGCAGCGGCCACAATTTCATTATTTGCGGCCAACGTGCTTGGCATTCCGCTATCGACAAGCGAAGTAACAGTAGGGGCCGTCGTCGGGGCAGGAATCGCTTATCAAAGTTTATATGTCGGCAAACTGCTTTGGATCGTTTTGTTTTGGCTCATTACACCGCTTGCGGCTTTTTCGCTCGCTTTTTTAATTGGAAGATGGTTGAAAAGAAAAACGTTTCAACAAAACAAATGGATCGGCTTTTTGCTTATTATTGCCGGATTTTTCGAGGCGTTTTCAGCTGGAATGAACAACGTTGCGAACGCCGTTGGCCCTCTCGTTGGAGCAGGCTTGTTATCGGTGCAACATGGGATCATCTTTGGCGGATTATTCGTTTCCCTTGGAGCGCTTTTACTTGGCAGCCGTGTATTAGAAACGAACGGAAAAAAAATTACGACGTTCTCTCAACTCGAAGGATGCGTTATTTCAGGAATCGGGGCAACGCTTGTCATTATATCTTCTTTGTTTGGTCTTCCCGTCCCGCTCACTCAAATTACGACATCAGCCATTATCGGCATCGGGACAACGAAAAGCGGCTTTTCCATTTGGCAAAAGCAAATTGTCATCCAAGTGCTAAAAGTGTGGGGTGTCTCCCCTATTTTTGCATTAGCTGTTTCATATAGCTTAATTAAATTATTCCTTCATAGCGACGTCTATACAGCCATTGCGATTGTGAGCGTTTGTTTCGCCACACTTGGAACGATTAGCTTAAAAAAAACAATCACAGAGGAACGCCGCTCGTTTCACGAACATGGTGGCGGCATTTAAACCTAGTTATTTTATAAGAATAATAAGTTTAGGGGGTATTAAACATGAAACAAATCGTATTAAGTAAAGCGGAATTAAGTGATCTCGAATTACTTGCCATCGGCGGATACGAACCACTTACAGGCTTTTTAGGAAAGGATGATTATGATTCCGTTGTCGAAACGATGCGGCTTACAAACGGATCGGTATGGAGCATCCCCATTACGCTTGCGGTAACTGAACACGATGCGAAACAGCTGTCGCTCGGTGACGAAATCCAACTCGTTTATGAGAAAACGGTATACGGAACAATGGAAGTGCAACATATATACCGCCCAGATAAAAGAAAGGAAGCACAACTCGTCTATCAAACAGACGATGTCGCACATCCGGGCGTAAAAAAGCTGTTTGAAAAACCAGACGTATATATTGGTGGACCAGTCAAGCTCGTTCAACAAACAAATAAAGGAATTTTTTCACCATTCTTTTTCACGCCAAGCGAAACAAAACAACGATTCGCAGAGCTCGGCTGGAAAACGGTCGTTGGGTTTCAAACGCGCAATCCCATTCATCGCGCGCATGAATACATTCAAAAGTGCGCCCTTGAAATCGTGGATGGTCTTTATTTAAATCCGCTCGTCGGGGAAACGAAAGATGACGACATTCCAGCCGATATTCGCTTAAAAAGTTATCAAGTGTTGCTTGAACATTATTATCCAAAAGACCGCGTCTTTCTTGGGGTGTTTACAGCTGCAATGCGCTATGCAGGTCCACGTGAAGCTATTTTTCATGCGCTCGTACGTAAAAATTTTGGTTGCACCCACTTTATCGTCGGCCGTGACCATGCGGGAGTTGGCAACTATTATGGCACGTATGATGCTCAAAAAATTTTCTTGCAGTTTACAAATGAAGAGCTAGGCATTACCCCTCTCTTTTTCGAGCATAGCTTTTATTGCACAAAATGCGAAGCGATGGCATCGACAAAAACATGCCCGCACGATGCAACAGCCCACGTCGTTCTTTCCGGCACGAAAGTACGGGAAATGTTAAGAGCTGGTGAAATGCCGCCAAGTACATTTAGCCGCCCAGAAGTTGTGCGCGTGCTGATGGATGGTTTACAAACAGTCGGAGGTGGACGTTCATGAATATCGTTTGGCATCAAGAAAGTGTAACAAAAGAAGAGCGACGAAAAAAAAATAAACATCATAGCTTCGTTCTTTGGTTTACAGGATTATCAGGGTCTGGGAAGTCCACATTAGCAAATGCGGTAGCGAAAACATTATTTGAACAAAACATTCAATGCTATGTGCTTGACGGGGACAACGTACGCCACGGTTTAAATAGCGATCTAGGCTTTTCTGCTGAAGATCGTACAGAAAACATTCGCCGCATTGGCGAAGTTGCGAAGTTGTTCGTAGACAGCGGACAAATTGTGCTGACTGCCTTTATTTCTCCTTTTCGTCAAGATCGTCAACTCGTTCGCAGCAAGCTCGAGCAAGATGAATTTATCGAAATTTATGTTCATTGTCCGCTTAAAACATGTGAGCAACGCGATCCAAAAGGATTGTATAAAAAAGCACGAAATGGAGAAATTCGCAACTTTACCGGCATTGATTCACCATATGAGCCACCGCTTTCGCCAGAACTTGTCGTCGATACGGATCAATATTCAATTGAACAATGCGTTCAACAAATCATTTCCTATCTAAAAAATAAACAGTGGATTTAGGAGGAGACAATGGGGAAAGTATATTTAGTCGGCGCTGGTCCTGGGGATCCTGAGCTCATTACAGTAAAAGGATTAAAATGTATTCAACAAGCGGACGTCATTTTATACGACCGCCTCATTAACGAACAACTACTGTCGTACGCCAAGCGTGATGCGGATTTGATTTATTGCGGAAAGTTACCAAATTATCATACAATGAAACAAGAGACGATTAATCATTTTTTAGTGAAGCATGCGAAAAAAGGGAAATATGTCACGAGATTAAAAGGCGGCGATCCTTTTCTATTCGGACGTGGTGGTGAAGAAGCGCAAGCACTCATCAAACATCGCATTCCGTTTGAAATCATCCCCGGAGTGACATCTGGCATCGCCGTCCCAGCATACGCGGGCATTCCTGTAACACATCGCGATTTTAGCGGAAGCGTTGCATTTGTCACAGGTCATCGCCGACTCGATGCAACAGATGCGGTACAATGGGAGCATTTAGCGAAAGGAGTCGATACGCTCGTCATTTATATGGGTGTCAAACATCTCCCTTTCATTTGTAAACAATTACAGTTGTACGGCAGACATCCACAAACTCCTGTTGCTGTTATCCAGTGGGGAACGCTTCCCGAACAAAAAACGATCGTAGCGACGTTACATACGATCGTGGATGCTGTAAGAAAAAACTGTATCTCGAATCCAAGTATCATTATTGTCGGGGAAGTTGTTCGGCTACATGAACAGCTACAATGGTTCGAAACAATGTTAGAGGAAAAAATTGCACATGGAATGAGGTAGCATATGAAAGCCGTTTTATATATTTGTCACGGAAGTCGCTCAGCAGAAGGACAAAAAGAGGCGATTGCTTTCGTCGAGCGCCTCACTTCTTCCATTTCTGTACCGATCCAACACGTATGCTTTTTAGAATTGTGTGAACCGAATATTGTCACAGGGGTGGAACGTTGCGTTCATGATGGAGCAACTGCCATTTTAGCCATTCCGCTTTTACTATTGTCGGCTAACCACGCAAAACGCGACATTCCATATGAGTTAGAAAAAGCAAAAAAGATGTTTCCCTCTGTAACGATCACATACGGAAAACCGTTCGGTGTACGACGTCATATCGTTTCTGCCATATCGAAAACAATCGAACCTGCTGATGCGATTGTGCTCGTTGGCCGTGGGAGCAGCGACATAGACGCGCAAGCAGATTTTAAACAAATTGCCCATTTATTGCAACAAGAAACAAACATACGTGTCTATCCATGTTATTTAGCAGCTGCTTCTCCTTCCTTTTCCGATGTTGTCACTTCGCTTGCAAAAGCCGCTAAGCACAAACAAGTGGCTGTTGTTCCATACATTTTATTTTTCGGGCAGCTGCTCGACTATATTCATGGAACGCTTCAATCACAACAAACGAGCGACGTATCGTTCACATTATATCCTCCGATTCGGACGTATGACGTACTAGACCGTCTCGTTGAACAGCAAGTGAAAGAATGGGGGTAGGCGTATGTTTCCCCTCTTCATACGAATGGAAGGAAAAAAAGTTGTCATTGCCGGTGGCGGACAAATTGCGTATCGCCGCCTCCTCCCTCTTCTTGATGAAGGGGCTTGCATTACCGTCATTAGCCCAAAAGCGATCGATGCCATTGTTCATTTAGCCGAACAAAAACGAATTACATGGCATGCACGTTCAATTGAACCGAACGACTATGCCGATGCTTTTTTCATTATTGCTGCAACGAACGATCCGAACGTGAATGAACAAATCGCTACCTATGCATCACCAAACCAGCTTGTCAATGTGGCAAGCAATCATCTTATCGGCAACGTTCATGTCCCTGCCTTTTTTTCACGTGGAAAATTACAAATTGCCATTACAACAGGGGGGGCAAGCCCCGCATTTGCGAAACAAATCAAAAAACAACTTGAACAACAATTTGATGAATCGGTCGCTCAGCATGTCGAAACATTATACGAACAACGCCAACAGCGAAAAGAGCCTTGATCATTTCGATCAAAGCTCTTTTTGTTTATGACTCTAATACGAGCACCTCTAATGAAGGAGTGCGGGATACGTAACCGACGGCAACGACCGTATAAGACTTATTCGGTTGGAAGCGCACATTGGGAATCGATAAAACGACTTGATTTGTCCCTGCTACTCTCACATCAACATGTAATTTTTCGTTGACTGGCGCTTCAATATAATTCGTCACCTTTCCAAATGAAGCATTTTGGAACAATACATCACCACCACGTAGCGCAATATCTACTGCTGGAGCATCTGGTGAAAAATGAGCAAAACGCACTTTCGCTTTTCCATACGGCGCATATGGTTCGTCGAGAATAGATAGAAGTTGCAAGCGATGTACGTCACCAATGACCGCAAGCGTATACGTCATTTTCGGCAAGACTTGAATGGTTTGACTAAGAACTGGAGACGTCGTATGTCCTGCTGGATACACGTCGATGCGGTGCTCTCCTTTTGGCACTTTCATATATTGACTTAGTTGTTTATATTTCATATTGCGTAATATTTTTTGCCCATTAACATATACATCAACCGCAGGAGCATTTGGCGAGGCATGAAATACGCGAATACGTCCAGCGTCATCAACCCTCTCTTCTTCACGTGACTTCGCGATTTTTTCTACATACTCCACATGTTTTCGCATATACTTTTCATATTGATCATGATCTTTATATTGATAATAACGCGCTAACAAGTCATACATCACAGCTTTTTGAATGTAGCGATCCATTTCATTCACAACAGTTCCTCCTCATAAATCTTTTTACGTATTCAACGTATGCAATACAAGGTAGGCTGTTGTATGATTTTTATAGAAAATTTTTTTCGAAGGAGATAAACAAATGATCGTTCGTTATTCCGTTGTTGCGCGCGGTCGGGTACAAGGTGTAGGGTTTCGCTACTTTGCCCAATATGAAGCAAGAAGACAAGGTTTGACCGGTTGGGTAAAAAATTGCGAGGCCGATCATATGATCGAAATGGAAGTTCAAGGAGAAGTAGAACGAGTGGAGGCGTTTGTAGATGAAATAAAAAAAGGGCCACCTTTTGCGCGTGTGGAGAGAGTAGAACAATACGCCATTCCTACCGTCCCTCACGAAACGACCTTTCGCATCATATATTGAAAAAAGCTGACCGAAGTCAGCTTTTTTCATGACAACTTGTGCCGCATGCCCCCTTGACTGAGCAAGCAGCGCATGTACCTCGTTTACTTTTTTGAATAAAGCGGAAAATCGTCCACCCTGCATATCCGAAAATGACAGATCCGATGACAACATTTGCGATCATGTATATCCCTTCCTTTAGAAGCCGAATAAGCTTCCGGCTTGGTAAATGACAAATGAAACGATATATGCTAAAACGAGCGCATAACCAATCGAAAACATCGTCCATTTTCGCGAACGTGTTTCTTTATAAATCGTCGCAACAGTCGCTAAACATGGAACATATAATAAAACAAATGCCATAAAACTAAATGCAGATAGGGCGGTAAAGTGCGATGTCATGAGTCCTTGAAGCGATTCAACATCCGGCACGTGATAAATAATGTTCATCGTCGACACGACAACTTCTTTTGCTAAAAATCCGGTTAATAACGCGGCACCCGCTTGCCATGTACCAAATCCAAGCGGTGCAAGCAACGGTGCGAGCACGCCTCCAATCATCGCTAAAAAGCTATCGTCCATGTTTACATTGACGCCATGTGGACCGACATAAGATAATAACCAAATGGCAACAGAACCCCCGAAAATGAACGTCCCTGCTTTTTTCACAAATCCTTTTCCTTTATCCCACGTACTGCGCCATAATGCTTGCCATTGTGGCATACGGTATGGTGGTAACTCAACAACAAATACCGATGTTTCTTCTTTTAAAATCGTCAATGAAAATAATTTTGCAAGTATAAGTGCAAGTGAAACACCTAGAACATATAAAGAAAGAACGACAAGCGCTTGATGTGTCGCAAAAAACGCACCGACAAATAAAGCATATACCGGCAAACGTGCCGAACAAGACATAAGCGGTGTTAACAACATCGTCACAAGCCGTTCACGTGGCTGTTCAATCGTCCTAGCCGCCATAACGCCAGGAACATTACAACCAAATCCAATAATAAGCGGAATAAATGCTTTTCCGTTTAATCCGACCGCTTCCATTAATCGATCCATGACAAGGGCTACACGCGCCATATACCCAGAATCTTCTAAAAACGAAATAAAGAAAAACAAAATGAAAATTTGTGGCACGAATACAAGCACACCGCCTACCCCTGCGATAATGCCATCGACGATAAGGGCGCGAATAAATTCAGATGCGCCCATTGCTTCCAACATCGCTGTCACCATATTCGTCAACGGGCCAGCGAAAAATGCATCAAGCAAGTCCGAAACCGGTGCTCCAAGCCAGTCGAACGTCAGCTGAAATAAAACATACATCGCCAATAAAAAAACGGGAATACCGACATATTTATTTGTCACAACAGCATCAATACGTTCCGTCAACGTCACCCGTTCGATTTCTTTGCGCTGTACACATTGTTCGATGATTTCTTTTACAAACGAACGGCGCCGTTCATAAATGAGCTGAGCAAGCGACATTTGTTCTGCCTGTTGCACTTCTTTTTCTGCTTGTTCATATAATGAGCGCCATGTAGCTTCTGGCAATTTTTTTGCTACGTAATCACGAACGTAGCTATTCCCTTCGTAAAACTGAATAGCTAACCAACGGACAGGGAATTTCTCCTCTGTTCCCCATGCGGCACAGAAACGTTCAATTGCTCGTTCCATCGCCCCACCATAAAAAAGAGTAAGGGGCTCTGTTTGTTCTGTTGCTTTTTCAAGCAACATATGCTCCACTTGATCGCATCCTTTTCCCGTTCGAGCAACGACAGGAACAACAGGCACGCGCAACGTTGTAGCTAATTTTGTTTGATCGATGAAGATTCCTCTTCCTTCTGCTACATCGACCATATTTAAAGCAATCGCTAGCGGTTTACCGAATTCTAGTAGTTGAACAGTCAACAATAAATTTCGTTCTAGTTGTGAGGCATCGACGATATTTAATATTTCATCGAACGGCTCTGTCAATAAAAATTGCGTCACGACTCGCTCATCACGAGAAAGTGGATGGAGCGAATATACACCAGGCAAATCGATTACTTTAGCTTGCTTATTGCGCAAAACGCCTACCTTTTTTTCAACGGTCACACCGCTCCAGTTTCCAACGTACTCATACGTTCCGGTTAACTGATTAAACAACGATGTTTTTCCTGTATTTGGGTTACCCACAAGTGCAATATGCATCATAGCGGCTTCACCTGAATGTTCTTCGCTTCATTGCGACGAATGCCGACGCATTGTCCGCAATTTTCAATCATAAATGGTCCACCAAGAGGCATCGTACATTTTAAACAAATTTCCGCACCTTCTGTGACCCCCATATCTAGCAATCTTCTTTTTACTAAATCGCTTACTCGCGATAAATCAACAATTTTTGCGCGTTCTCCAACCTGTAATTGCGTCATCGCAACCATACATAATCCCCCAATTAATAATGATAACCTTTTTCAATATTCATTATAGTACGCAAGGTGGAAAACATCTATCTTTTTTTATTGTGTTCACAAAATGTTACGACGCAGATGACATCCGCATATGTTTGAAACATGTGCGGATAATCGCTTCGTTTGCTTGTTCATTTTTCACACAAAATGTTCGGTCTTCACCGCATACATCAACACCGAGCACATGCTTGTATCGAAAAAGATGATCGATATACGTCACAAGCGTCTGTAACGACATCGTCCCTTGATCCCAATTTGTTTGTGCCTCTTGTGGGCGAAGCACATCTTTATCTATGCTGATGTATACATGTTTTGTCGGAATGGCGCGCACAATCGTCATTGGCGCATACATCATATCATTTTTCGGAAAAGTCGTGACATGTGAAGATACGTGTGAAGTTGCTGAACCGATAATGACAACGTGTTTTAATGTCGGAACGTTTTTTTGAGCATATGATACCCATGAGCCACACGAAAGAAGTGGAAACAACGTTTGTTCATTCATGTCTGTATGATGATCAAACAATACGAGTGTAAACGGCTCATGAAACTGTTTAAGCAATACGTATGAAACATAATGATAGTTACCGCTTCCGATAAACGTCATCCCTCTCGTATGGCGACGTGCAAGTCTTTTTTCAATTTCCTGCATCGCATCGTCATCACAATATAAATTTGTCCCTTCGATGTCATACATATCGATCCATTCATGAGGAAAACGAAGAAGATTTCGTTGCCACGTATACGTGTTGTCGAAGTTTAAAAACGTTACACTTGGATGCATACTTTCCCCACCCTTGTGCAAGTTTTCTCTTCAACAAAAATTATACAAACATCTCTATAATCAACACAACGATGTTCTTTCGTGAAAACATTCACATATTCGTCACAAACAAATACTAATACCCCTTTATCTATAATTTTCATTGTGATACAATTCACAATGTAAGGAGGTTGATCAATAATGAGCAAAAAAATTGTCATTGTTGGTGGGGTAGCTGGTGGCGCAACAACAGCGGCCCGTCTACGCCGTTTAGATGAACAAGCAGAGATCGTGATGTTTGAACGTGGAGAATATATTTCATTTGCAAACTGTGGTCTTCCATATTATATCGGTGGTGCCATCGCCGAACGCGACGCTTTGCTCGTCCAAACCGTTGAAGGGATGTCGGAAAAATTTAACCTCGACATTCGCATTCAAAGCGAAGTGATCGCAATTGACCGTGAACGGAAAACGGTAACTGTGAAACATTTACCAACTGGAGAAACGTACGAAGAAAGCTACGACTATCTCGTTTTATCACCGGGGGCAAGCCCGATCAAGCCAAATATTCCTGGCATTGAAGAGGCAAGCAACGTATTTACATTGCGCAACATTCCAGATACCGACCAAATCAAAGCATATGTCGATGAAAAAAAACCGAAAAAAGCTGTCGTCATCGGCGGTGGCTTTATCGGGGTGGAAATGGTTGAAAACTTATGGGAGCGCGGTATAGACGTGACGCTCGTTGAAATGGCGAAGCAAATTATGGCGCCTGTCGACTACGAAATGGCAGCTATTCTTCATCAACATATAAGAGATAAAGGTGTTCGTCTCATTTTAGAAGATGGTGTCGCTGCATTTGAACAACAAGGAAAAGTCGTTCGCCTACAAAGCGGAACAACGCTTGAAGCGGACATGATCGTCTTAGCTATTGGCGTAAAGCCAGAAAACGAGTTAGCCAAACAAGCGGGGCTAGCTATTGGCGAACGTGGTGGCATTCAAGTCAATGAATATTTACAAACATCTGACCCATCCATCTATGCGATTGGTGATGCGATTGAGGTGATTGACTATATTAACGGTAAGCCGACTCACATTCCACTCGCATGGCCAGCAAATCGTCAAGGTCGAATTGTTGCCGACCATATTTATGGCCGGAACGTACGTTACAACGGAACGCTTGGCACAGCGATTGCAAAGGTATTTGATATGACCGTTGCAGCAACAGGAAACAACGAAAAAACGCTACAACGTCTCGGTATCGCATATGAAGTATTGCACATCCATCCAAATTCACATGCTAGCTATTATCCAGGAGCGTTTCCAATCGCTCTAAAATTATTGTTTGATCGCGGAACAGGTCGCATGTTTGGGGCCCAAGCGGTCGGTTACGACGGTGTCGATAAGCGAATTGATGTGATTGCAACGGCAATCAAAGGTGGAATGACAGTATTCGACTTACCAGACTTAGAATTAGCTTACGCACCACCATATTCATCGGCTAAAGACCCAGTCAATATGGCAGGGTATGTTGCATCAAATATCATTGAAAACATGGTCGAAACAATTCAATGGCATGAAGTCAATCAATTAGTGAAAAACGGGGCATGCCTCGTTGACGTTCGTGAAGAAATGGAACGCGACATGGGATTTATTCCAGGCTCAATCAACATTCCGCTCGGACAATTACGCAAACGACTTCACGAGCTACCGAAAGATGAAACGATCTACGTTTATTGCCAAGTGGGATTACGCGGTTATTTAGCAGCACGCATATTAGCCCAACATGGCCTCCGCGTCAAAAACTTAGATGGCGGATATAAAACATATGCCGCTGTTTACAACGAATATGAACGACAGCAAACAGAGAAAGAAGAAAAACAAGTGGAGCGTGTCGATATCATGAATGTTCAAGCGACAACAACATTAGATGCATGTGGACTCCAATGCCCTGGACCGATTATGAAAGTATATCAAACGATGGAACAGCTAAAAGAGGGAGATGTATTAGAGGTAAAAGCAACGGATCCTGGATTCGCTCGCGACATTCAAGCATGGTGTAAAAAAACAGGAAACACATTGCTAAAGACGACGTTCGAAAATAAAATGTTTATCGCCTATATCCAAAAAGGAACAACAGCACCGAACCCATCTATAAAAGAAACGAAAAAAGACGGGGCAACGCTCGTTGTGTTTAGCGGAGATTTAGACAAAGCGATCGCATCGTTTATTATCGCATCGGGTGCCGCGGCAATGGGCAAAAAAGTAACGATGTTCTTTACTTTCTGGGGGCTAAATATTTTACGAAAAAAAGACGCACCTCCCGTTCAAAAAGATATGCTTGAAAAAATGTTCGGCATGATGATGCCAAAAGGTGTTCATGATCTTCCATTATCAAAAATGAACATGGCAGGCATCGGACCAAAAATGATTGAATACGTCATGGAAAAGAAACATGTAGACGATGTCGAAACGTTGATGAAAAACGCGATGGCTGCAGGCGTCAAACTTGTCGCTTGCTCGATGTCAATGGACATCATGGGCATTAAAAAAGAGGAATTAATTGATGGAATCGAAGTTGGAGGTGTCGCAACATATTTAGGTGATGCGGAAGAAGCAGGCTTAAACTTATTTATTTAAAAAAACCGGGCTATCTCGATCGCGAGATAGCCCTTTCAAGTATATTCACAGGGGGATCGGGGGAATACACTTAGCATTATTCATTATGACCGTTCTTTTTTATTTTATACATTTGTTAATAAAATTTTTATGCGATTTTTCGTTTATCCATTTTTTTATTCTTTACATATCCCGCTAGTAAAATAGAAGCTGTCACAACAATAAGGAATACGAGCGATTGCGAATCTTGAGAAAAAGCTATCCATTTTTTTATTTGTTCATCCTTTAATAACATCTCCCCCGCCGTCCACGCTAAAATACCTGAGCCAACATACGGAATCCATTTATATTTCTCCATCGCCAACACAATCGCCTTCGACCCGAAAATCATAATCGGAATGCTGATTGCGACACCGAAGGCGATCATACCAATATGCCCCCCCGATGCTCCGGCAATGGCCACAACATTATCTAAGCTCATGACAGCATCGGCTACAATAATGGTCCAAATCGCTTTCCATAAGCGGTCGGCCGCTTGCACATTCGCTTCTTCTTCCTCGTTCACAAGCACTTTATATGCAATCCAAAGGAGCAATAATCCTCCCACAAAATGAACAAATGGAATTTGCAATAAAAAGACGATGATTGCAGCAAACAATATGCGCAAAATGACCGCTCCAGCAGTCCCGAATAAAATAGCACGATTGCGTTGCTTTTCCGGCAAGCGACGTGTAGCCATCGCAATGACAATCGCATTGTCTCCAGATAAAATAATGTCAATCGCAATAATTTTTAACAAAGCGACAATCGCTTCTGATGAGATGATCCAATCAAGCATTTGAGCTCCCCTTTTTCAATATATTTCTCCCCTATCTTATCGCGAAGCCCGTCTACATTCAACTTTTCTGTTCCGACATATATGTTAAATTCTCTCTTTATTTTTACAAAAACCGACCGCTGTAATGTATTTGTAACATAATTTAATGGCTATGTAACAATTTTTCGACATCTTTTTTGCTATAATGAACTCGTCGATGGAACAAGTCTTTGGAGGTTCACGCAATGAAAAAAGCTCTAGCCACTACCGCTCTCTTTATGTTGCTATGTTTCACGTATTTTGCAAACCCTTTCAAAACAGAAGCTGCGTTTTCAGCAAATACGCTCGTTGCTGAAGCGCATAAAGTGATTGGTACACCGTATCTTGCAGGAGGAACGACACCAAAAGGATTTGATTGCTCTGGTTTTGTTAGTTATACATACAAAAAAGTAGGCGTTTCCCTTCCTCGTTCTTCAGGAGCGATGTATGAGTTCGGAAAGCCTGTCTCCCTCAACCAATTAGCACTGGGAGACTTACTATTTTTCAAAACATCGAAACATAAAGGGATCTCCCACGTTGCAATTTATATCGGCAATGGCCGTATGATTCACGCGACATCGTCGAAAGGAGTTAAAGTAGACTCCATTCACCAATCTTATTGGAAACAACGTTTTGTTGGAGCAAAACGTTTATAAAGCGAAGGCAAGTACTTCATGCCGAACGTCTTTTCGACGCGAAGTACTTGCTCTCGACACATGAGGCAGGGAACATTCCCTGCTTTTTTTCATGATTTTTTCATTTTCCCTCCCATTTTTCCGATATATAATGTATGTAACATGGGGATGATGGAGGGACATAACACCGATGACAAAAAAAGAAAAGTGGACGATGGTTGTGAGCGTCCTTGCAACGATATGTTTTATTGCTATTTTGCTGTTTAGTTCAGCGCTAACGATGACATTTAAACAAAATCACTTTTTATCAATTCATACATTGCTTGAGTTTTTCAGCATTACAGTTGCGATGGCTATTGCGTTTCAAGGATGGATTTCGTTTCCGCAAGCGTTATCGCGCCGTCGATTGCGCATTGCGACAACTTTTTTAGCCGTCGGTTGCCTCGATTTATTGCACACGCTTTCATATAAGGAAATGCCGGGCATTGTGTTTGCCGATAGTTCCGTTCAGCTTGCGACTTCTTTTTGGCTAGCTGCTCGGCTCACACAAGCAGTATTTTTATTGCTCGCTTTTTTGCTTCCTGACGGACCGATTCAAGAAAAAGAGAAGTTGCTCGGTTTCTTCGTTCCTTTACTATATGTAGGGCTTTTATCGATAAGTATCGTTCATTTTGCGGACTCCTTGCCACCACTTGTCGTTGAAGGGCTAGGAACAACCCCTCTAAAAAACGGAGTAGAGTACGTCATCACCGCATTACACATGATCACGATTATTTTACTCATTCGACGCTATAAAGAAAAACGACTAGCACCAACGCTTGATGTCATCACCGGTTTCGTCTTTTTATTTTTAAGCGAGCTTATTTTTACGTTATATCGTCACGTTTATGATGTGTTAAATGTATTCGGACACGTATATAAAGTGATCGGCTTTTCTTATTTTTTACGCGGTTTATATTTAGCATCGTTTAAAGAACCGTTTCAAGCGAGAGAGCGCGCCGAGCAAGCGCTCGCTAAAAGTAGAGAACAACTGAGAAAACAAGCTTTATTCGATGAACTAACAAATTTACCAAACCGACGCTATTTTATTGATACACTTCGTGAGCGACTCGAAATAGCGAAACAAAAAAACGAAACTGTGGCGCTTTTTTTCCTTGATTTAGATAACTTTAAAAATATTAATGACTCACTTGGCCATGCAGCTGGTGATCTTTTGTTGCAATTGGTGGCGAAACGATTAAGTCATTTGCACGATCATTTTGTCGCTCGCCTTGGGGGCGATGAATTTGCGGTCATTGTTGCTGATGTTCCATCATTTGAACAAGTGGCACAACAGATGATTGATATACTTGGCGAACCTTTTTTTATTCGTCAAAAAGAATTATTTATTACAACAAGTCTCGGAGTGAGCGTATACCCAACAGATGGGGAAGATGAAATGACATTAATTCAACATGCGGATATGGCGATGTATGAAGCAAAGAAAAAAGGGAAAAATCAATGGGCGATGTACGATCCAACGTTTGAACAAGAGCGCATCCGCAAATCACTCATTCGCCAACGATTACACGTCGCTTTAGAGCAACACGCCATTTCTGTATATTATCAACCAATTATCGACATGAAGAAAAATCAACTTGTTGGAATGGAAGCGCTTGCCCGCTGGAACGATGAAGAACTCGGCTTCGTTCCACCAAATGAATTTATTAGCATCGCCGAAGAGGATGGTTTTATTATTCCGCTCGGAGAATATATTTTCCAAACAGCTGTTTTTGACTTAAAACGACTACATGAACAAGGCTTGACTCACGTATATGTGAGCATTAACTTATCGCTTCGTCAATTAAAAAACGAGCAGTTTCTTTGTTTTGTACAACAATTATTAGAGAAAACGAGTTTACAACCAAACCATGTTGAATTAGAAATTACAGAAAACATTGCGTTAAGCGATGAAAAGCAAGTCATCGAAACGATTCGTGCACTAAAACAAATGGGGATTCGCATCGCAATTGACGATTTCGGTAGCGGCTATTCATCAATCGGTTATTTGCGCCATATTTCTGTCGATACATTAAAAATTGACAAGTCATTTATTTTCGAAGTCATCACAAACGAACATACTGCAAAATTAACCGAAGCCATTATTGCACTTGCTCATCAGTTGCAGCTACACATTGTCGCTGAAGGGGTAGAAACAGATCAACACGTTTCGTTTTTACAATCCACTCATTGCGACAAAGTGCAAGGCTATTTCTTTAGCCCGCCTGTGCCGTTTGAAAAAGTTGTGAAACAAGTTCAAGCTACTCACATATAACAAAGGGGAGAATCTGGGGGATGAAACATATACAAGTAACAGACAAAAAGCGACTTCATCAGCTACGTTATACAGGGGTAACAGAAGAAAAGCTACAATCCATTTACAATCATCGCAATGTATTACAACCGTTAGTCAAAGGAATTGTGGAAGATTTATATAAAGAGATATTATCTATTCCTTCTTTACGCAAATTGATTGAAGAACATTCGACATTAAGACGATTGAAAAAAACACAAATCACATATTTAAATGAATGTTTTGCAGGGATCATTGATGATGAGTATATTCAAAAGCGGTACAATATCGGCAAAGTGCACTCCGAAATCGGACTTGATTTGAAATGGTATTTAGCTACGTATACGAAATATGTTGAAATTATTTATAAACATATCTCTCCCGTTTTGCCGAATGAAGCAATCAACATTTTATTAGCTATTCATGCACTATTTTCATTTGACATGCAGCTTACCCTTGAAGCATATGAAATGGCTGAAATTGAAAAAGCGGCTCATCCACTTCGCTATGAGTTGCACAAATTACAACAAGTGAATGGATTTACAGAACAAGATTTGCAACATCTTGATCAATTTAGCGGCTATATTTCGTTTCGCGTCGATGCGATTATGGAAGCATTTCGCCAATCGTTTTCACAACGGCTATGGGAAGAGTATTCATACAGCTTTTTTGAGCGTGAGAAGTTTTTTTATTATGTTAAAAACTTTTTGTTGCAATTTTTTCAAGAAAAAATTTACTATGACACTGAAGCATACTTTCGCATCATTCGCGACTGGAGTCGATTAATTATCGATCAAAAATATCATGAAAGTTTTTTCCATATTACAACAGAATCCATTTGTGAAGCGATAAAAAAAGTATTTTTAACAAAAGAATATTTGCATGACCCACATGTCGTTCAATATATTCACTCGTTCGAACGATTTACGAAATTTACACTTTCAATTATGCAAGAAATTATTCGACCATACTTATTTTTACGCGATTTCGATTTTCTTGATATTTATGCCTACGAAATTAGCACAATTGATTTTGGACGTATTACGTGGATTGATGAGAAAACGAAACGGTTGTTGCATCACATCGGGATAGAGGGAGAGCATCCAATTGGACGTCGCTGTTACGAGTTATTTCATCAACGTACCGTCCCTTGTTCGGGCTGTCCAGCGCTAGAAGAAAAGTCGGAACCAATGCTTGCCACATTTGAAAATGAAAGCGGACCACATTATTATAAAGTTCGGCTTTTGCCGCAAAATAAAATTTTCGAGCTATCTCGTGCCCTTCTTGTCATTCAAGATGTCACAAAAGAAGCAAAAGTGATGTTTGATACGCTTGAACGGCTACTTCAACTAGCTGAATATCGCGATGATGATACGAAAAATCATGTGCATCGCATCGGTGTTCTTTCCAGCATGCTTGCTCGTCTTGCTGGATGTGACGAACAATTTGTGGCTGATATTCAAATTGCAGCGAAATTTCATGACATCGGAAAAGTTGGTATTCCTGATTACATCCTAAACAAACCAGGAAAATTAACAAAAGAAGAATGGGAATCGATGAAGACGCACGTGCTCATTGGCCATCAAATTTTAGCCAATCTCGATTTACCTGTCATTCAAATGGCCGCAAACATTGCACAAACCCATCATGAATGGTGGAATGGACAAGGATATCCAAACGGATTAAAAGGAGAAGAAATTCCGCTAGAAGGACGAATCGTCGCCATTGTTGATGTGTTCGATGCATTATTGTCCAAACGCATTTACAAGGACGCTTTTCCTCCGGAGAAAGTAAAAGAGATTTTACTCGATGGTCGCGGAAAACAATTCGATCCGAAATTGATCGACTTATTCATTACAATGTGGAACGATTTTCTGGAAACAAGAGAACGACTAGCGTAAATGTAATGTAACAAAAGGAAAAGCACCCCAAAATATTTCATGTGAAATTCGGGGTGCCTTTCCCTTTTATACTATTTGTTGTTGAATCATTGCAGCACGATGGGCCGTTTCTGTTACATATGCCGCCATTTTTTCATTCGCGTCTTTTAAGTGTTCTACTGTTGCACTTACTTCTTCAAGCGCTGCACTCGATTGTTGAATGAAAACAGAAAAATCGCTAATGGAACGATCCATTTTTTCTCCTTGTTTCTCTAGCTTCTCGCTAATAATAAAAAAGTGAGAAAGTTGTTCTTGCAAATAAGTTAACGACTGATACAATCGTTCAAAATATACATTCACTTCATCCGTCAATGATTCATTTTTCGTTAATTGTTCACTCGTTTCATCCATCCGCTCTAACAGTTCATTGTTACTTTCGTTTACTTCTGCCAAATTACAAACGATTTGTTGTGTCGTTTCTTCCGTTAATACAGCCAACTTTCGAATTTCTTCTGCAACGACCGCGAATCCTTTCCCGTATTCTCCTGCTCGCGCCGCTTCAATCGTTGCATTTAATGCTAATAAATTCGTTTGATTTGTAATTTGTTTAATTTGTTTCGTTAACTCATTTGTGTTTGCAATTTTACTCGTTAACGAATTTAATGTCGCCCTCGTCGCATGAATCGCCTCATGAAACTTTGCCGTATGTGTTAGTAAAAGATGCATTTTTTGTATACCTGCCTGAGCCATTTCACTTGATTGTGCTGAATGTTCCTTTAATTGTTTGGAAGTCTCGTAAATTCGCTCACTCATCGTTTTCGCCTCTGCTACTTCATCGTGAATATCGATGACTTGCTCACTCTGCGCTTGACCTGCCACCGCAGCTTGACGAATCGCTTCTTTCATTTCTTCTTGCGCCTGCACACTTTGGATCACTTTTTGATGAATATGTTCAACATTTTCAATAATATGTCTTAATTGTTGTTCAAGTTCATATCTTCTTGCACTTTGCTTTTCTTTTTCTTCATGCGTCTGTCCAACATGTTCGACAAGTTGAAGAAACTGCTTACGGCTTAGATGTAGCAGCACAGAGAGCGCGATACCAATCATCACATAAACGATAAACACCGTATGCCCAGTTTTTTGAAACACTTGCTGAAACGGAGAAGGAGTAAGTGCACTGACAACTAAAACAACTGTTCCAAGCAATATCCCTGTCATAAACAACATGCGATACAAATGTAACACCGACAATACAGCTAAACAAAAAGCCAAAGCGATTGTCCCTAAACTCCCCCCCGTCGTAAACAAACTGCCTAATGTCGCAGAAAATAATATAAAAATAATAAAGTACGGATATATGTGCTCATGCTTCTTTATCTTTTTTAACACGATATAAACGAGCACATTGAGTAAAAGACTTCCCCCATAAATAGAAATCTTCTCCACTTTCTCCCCAATCAAAATGAGTCCAATCACGCCTGTTAACGCACTAAGCGTATAAATAAGAAACAGGAAAAAGTTTTTCTTCCTCATTTCTTCCATTTTGAGTTGCTCAATGAAATCCACACACACTTCCCCCTTTTTCTTCTTTCTATAACTATATCAAAAAAATAAGAATATAGTAAATATTATTCTGAAAATTAGGAATATATTCATACAAAAAAAACACCGCATTAATGGCGGTGCTTTTCATAAGGACGTTCTTGGTAAAAATAATTCGGCTTTACAATTGTATTATCATAATATTGGTGAAAAATGTGCGTCGTCGCTGGGGATAGTGGTGGAATAAGCCACGTCCAACTGCCCGTTACTTTTCTTCCTGCTTCTTGTTCTTGCTGTTCAAAGCGCTTAAACTGCTGGGCTGCCGTATGGTGATCGACTATACTCACCCCTGCTTTTTTATATGAATATAAAACGGCAATATTTAGCTCAACAAGCGCTTGATCTCTCCATAATGTGCTATTTCTCGATGTATCAAGACCCATGCACGAAGCAATTTTCGGAAGCATATTGTATCGGTAATCATCCGCAAAATTGCGCGCACCAATTTCCGTTCCCATATACCAACCGTTAAATGGCGCGGCTGTATAGCGTATGCCGCCAATTTCTAAACACATATCTGAAATAATTGGTACTGCATACCACTTCAACTGTAGATCACGAAACCACGAAAACGTCGGATGCTCAATCGGTACTTCAAGCACGATATCTTTTGGAATCGGAAACAACTTCGGTTCGCGGCCATCTACTTGGATGACGAGAGGTAAAACGTCAAAATGCGTTCGATCCCCTCTCCATCCCAGCTTTTCACACGCTTTCGTGAATGAAATCGACGATGAATCACCGATGACCCCATGCTCTGTCTCGTAACCTGCATAGCGAATTAACTGATGATTCCAAATCCGCACACGTTCAGGACGAAAAATAGTAATAGTCGGACGAATTTTCCCTTCGTTTGTCGCGAAATCAATATGATGGAATAGCCGCTCGACAATATCTTCTTCTCTCTCTATCGCACGTGCATCAAACACATGAAGCGTTTGCCAAAACAGACGCCCGATACAACGATTGCTGTTGCGCCATGCCATACGCGCCCCGTGTTCAAGCTCTTCATATGTATGTTCATACGTTCCGGTTTGTTCAATTTCTCGTTTCACTTGTTGCAACCGCTCATGTATTTCATCATCGTTTTTTCCTAACTCTGTATAACATAAAGTGATAAATTGTTTTGCCTCTTTCCATAATGCTGTCAACGTCAGTCCCCCCACCATCTTGTCTTTTTATACAATACACCATCTAGCAACAAAATCACAACAAAGAGCATATTCCACCCTTTGAACCAATTGTGTATAATAAAATACAGGAAACAGTCTTTATCCGCATCACCACACATCCTAAACACCTCTTCCTAGCACCGTACATGCCTGTCACCTGTTTCCCTTTCTACACTTCTAAACGAAAGGAGGTTCCCTCATGGAGCATACGTTGCGACAAATTTTGGACAAGCTTGACAAAATGGAAGCTAACATGACAACGAAGCAGGAACTTGAAGAAATCAAAGCCAACATGGCCACGAAGCAAGAGCTTGCAGAAATCAAAGCAGAACTTGAGAAAGTCAAAGATCATATGGCAACAAAGCCAGACTTCATGCTTGTCCAACAAGCCGTACTTGAGACAAATGAAATCGTCAAAAAGCTAGAAAGTAAAATCGACACCCATGAAAAACTTTTAACTCTTCTTTCGCATCGCTCTCTTGAACATGAGGCAGCCATTTCTAGCATTCGTTTCATTTTAGCAAAATAAACGAGGGAACCTCCCCTCGTTTATTCGATATGTCCTAACGTATATTCTTCCCCCTTTCGAACGATAACGACATAAAATGTCCCCATCCATTCGTTTGTATGTGCGTGTGTCACAGTCACCTTCACTTTCACTTCCTCTTTCTCGTTCGTTTCATCCGGCTCCCAATAAACGACCGATGGCTCAACGTTAACTCGTTCCCCATTCAAAAACAACACTTTTGGACCTTCATATCCTTGAACAGCTTCAATTTGACCACTATCGGGTGGCATCGATTCGGCAATCATTTGTTCATCAGAAGATACAGGTCGCTCGGCCTCATATATCGCTAACGCATCATCAGTCATTTTATCAACGAACAACGTGCCGACATCCGCTTCCATCGAGAAATTCACTCGTTCTTCCCCTTCATACATCGGATATATGTGCAACCCTTGGCGTCCCGTCCGCGTTGAAACAAGGCGATTATAGCTGCTATAAACAGAAAAACGTTGGTCCCTCTCGCATGTCAGTTTTACATCTTGATTTTCGCTCGTTTCAAATGGTTTCGCCTCAATATACGATTGGAAGTTTGTTAGTTTTTGATCGACAACATCAAATTCAATATATCCAGTTAAATGAGCCGTATCCGTATAATACGTGCGTACTGTACGATATTTCCCATTTGTTAACGGTTGATTTAACAACGAAAAATCAATCCCATCCTTCACCGTTTGTCCCTTATCAATTAATGCAAGCATTTCAATAAATGCGAGATCGTTCGTTAACGTTGTCGGTAACCATATCTGTTTTTTGTCATCGTATCGCTCAATTGTATATGCATATCCGAATGAAATGACACCATCGCTTTTATTCGTCACAGAGAACTGGAGCTTTTGTTTTTTTGAATCATATGTGACATCATGAATAGTTATATACGAATCGGTCGCTTCTGTCGTCATCATATCTTCTCTTTGCCCATGTTCCATCATCATTTCCGCTTCTTCTGTCGTTTTTTCTTTAGCAGGTTGCGTTGGGTACAAGCTAATAGTCAATAATACACTTGCTGCGACTAAACTAACATAACCTGGTCGAAGCGACTTTCGCTTCTGTTCTTTTTCCCTTTCTTCAATCCGTTCAATGACTTTATTTTTCAATTCTTCCGTCACGACAATATGTTCCATCTCTTTTTTATATCGCTCACGCAAAATCATACTCCCCTTTCAGTTTGTTTTTTAACATTTCTCTCGCACGCGCCAACAGCGAACGAACCGTACTTTCCCGCTTTTTCAACAACTCGGCAATTTCCTTCGTCTGATATCCTTCATAGTAAAATAAATGGACGACTTCTCGATATTTTGTCGGAAGCGATGTGACTGCTGACATGACTTCGAAGTAATCGTTGACATCAACATCAGAAGAATGCAAACATTCTTCATATACACCGACTTTTCGATACGCAAACCATTTTAATTTGTTTCTACATACATTTGCAGTAACGCGAATAAGCCACGCCTTCATATGCTCTTCACTTTGTATCCGATCCATATGTTCGTACAGTTTAATAAACACATCTTGAAATACGTCTTCTGCATCATGTTGGTTTTTCATATACGTATACGCGAGGCGCAACACCATATTCCCATGCTCATCCATAGCACGTTGGATTTGGTCTTTAGTGCACAAAGAAACGACCTCCTTTCACTTCATATACAACTGAGCAAATGAAAATGTTGCAACCAATCGAAATTTTTTATTTTTCAAGTATACAAAAAGACAGCGAGTGATGCGCTCGCTGTCTTTTTATGTTCCCTTCGTACAAAACCACCAATCAAAGCAACTCATTTCTCCTTTTTTCGCTTTGTTTAGTCGTTCTATGGCCTGTTGAATCGTGCGCGGCGGTGGCATGATGAGCTGATCCCCTACTAGCTCGTTATGTGGCCAATTTGCTGGCGTTGCTGCTTTGTGCGCATCCGCCGTCTGCAATGCCTTTACCGCTCTCACAATCTCATATATGTTTCTTCCAACCGATTCAGGGTACGTTAACATGAGACGAATGATCCCTTCATGATCAACGATGTATACACTACGTACTGTCCGCGTTCCTTTCTTTGGATGAATCATACCAAGTCGCTTTGCTACATGACCAAGTTCATCTGCAATAATTGGAAATGAAATGTGAACATGAAGCTTTTCTCGAATCCATTCTACCCATTTGATATGAGAAAATACTTGCTCAACCGACAAACCGATTAGCTCGGTATTTAACTGTTGAAATTGCAGCTTCATTTTTTCAAATGCCACAAACTCCGTCGTGCAAACGGGTGTGAAATCAGCTGGGTGGCTAAAGAGGACAAACCAACGTCCTGCATAATCATCCGGTAATGTGATCGTCCCCATAGTCGTCGCTACCGTCATCTTTGGAAAGCGATCTGAAATAAATGGCATACACATCCCTCCTACGTTTTACCGTTCCAGCTTATGCACCTCGCACTAGGCGAGAATGTTGTCCTAATCAACTTTGTCACAAATCTGTCAAAAACAATGCGACTGTTCTTCTTTTCAACTGAAGTGTTCTTTATTAAAATACCTATTAGGGTATATAGATAAGGAGGTTTGGATGATGAGTGAAAAAATAAGCCGACGAACATTTTTAAAACGATCAACAGTCGCTGGCGCAACAGCTGGAATATTGCTTGCGACAAAAACACCTGGGTATGCACAAACGGACAAGTCAGATGAAAGTACGTTAATTGGTTCGCTTATTGACTTAACAAAATGTGATGGTTGTGCAGCTTACGACACCCCTCTATGCGTCACAGCTTGTAGACAAAAAAATGAACATCGTTTTCCACAACCGCAAAAACCAATCAAAGACTATTGGCCTCGAAAAAAACATGAAGACTGGTCCAATGAAAAAGACCGCACAGACCGTCTCACTCCTTACAACTGGACATACGTTGAAAAAGTGCAAGTAAACTGGAACGGCGAAACGAAAAAAGTTGCCATCCCAAGACGATGTATGCATTGTCTTGATGCACCATGTCAAAAACTTTGTCCGTTTGGAGTGATCGAGAAAACGAAGCACGGGGCGGTAAAAATTGACGAAAACTTCTGTATGGGTGGAGCGAAATGCCGAACAGTTTGCCCTTGGGATATCCCACAGCGCCAAGCCGGTGTCGGGTTATATATGAAACTTGCACCTGAATTAGCCGGTGGGGGCGTCATGTACAAATGCGACATGTGTGCTGATTTACTTGAGGAAGGAAAAAGCCCGGCTTGCGAAACTGCCTGTCCAAAAGGAGCAATTGAGTTTGGTCCGTACGAACAAATTCGCAAAAAAGCATATGAACGCGCAAAAGAAATCGGTGGCTTCATCTATGGAGACGTAGAAAATAGCGGCACATTAACACTTTACGTCTCAGACGTGCCGTTTGATAAAATTAACGAAGCGATTGAAACGAAAAAACAAGAAGAAAACGACACTCGTTTCGGTCGTCCGCATATGAAGCCTGAAGTCGAAAATATGTTAGAAACAACGCACGGATATATGCTAGCTACGCTTATCGCTCCGATCGCTGGCGCAGCCGCAGCTGGCATCACCGCTTATAAAGTATTATCCGGACAGAAGAAAAAGGAAGGGGGAGATCGTCATGAATCAAAAGAAGAAAAATAAAATTTACCGTCAACCACTTCCAAATCGCTTTGTCCATTGGGGAATTGCCATTTCCATTATTATGCTGATCATTACAGGTATTGGCCAAATGCCGGTATACGGTCGCTATTTAATCGTTCAACCGTTCGGCACAAAATGGCTCACATCGTATGAGGTAACATTATGGGTGCATTACTTTTTCGCTGCAACTCTCCTTTTCTTTACAACGTATCATGTCGTTTACCATGTGATAAAAAAAGAGTTTGACATTTGGCCAAAAAAAGGAGATGTAAAAGGCTCTTACCTTATTTTGAAAGCGATGCTTTTAAAACAAAAAGAGCCACCGAGCGAAAAATATTTGCCTGAACAACGAATCGCCTACTTATATTTCGTTGTGTCAATCGGCCTTGTCATTGTTACAGGCGTCATTAAAGTCATAAAGAACATCATGGGCGTGCAACCAACAAACGGAATTTTATTTTGGGGCGCACAGTTACACAACTTGGCAACAGTCATGGTCATCTTCGGTGTCATTATGCATTTAGCCGCATTTATCGTCAAAGAAAATCGCAAACTATTGCCAGGTATGTTTACAGGCTATGTGGATGAAGAATATGTAAAAGAACGCCACTCGCTCTGGTATAAAGAGTTGAAGAGAGAATATGAAAAGCAATCCTAGTGATGGGATTGCTTTTCTTATTACTGTATACGTTTCAATTGATTTTCCTCAACGACATATTTTCTTTTTTCGATCATTGTTCCGTCTTCTTTCATCTTCCTTAAGACAATGACATCTTGACCGTCATTTGTTTTACTTTGAGACGTTTCGTACACGTATCTCACACCTTGTTCCACCGCTTCACGCGTCCCTAGCCAATCGGGACATTGGTTCAAAAATGAGTCGCTACTAAGCATATGAAGAAAATGATTCATCGCTTGTACCGAAATGTTAAGCGGTTGCTTTTCCACATAAGATAGGCTCACTTTTGCATGCCGACCAATCTTTTTTAAATACTCCTGCGCCTGTCTTTCTTGTTGCTTAACAAGTTCATCATAATATTTATCTGCATATAACACCTTCGAGTGATATATTTTTGGAAACATTTTCTTAATTGACTCCACATACGCTTCTCCATCGAGCGGCTCTTCGTATGAGACAAGTTTGTACTGCCCGTACTCATCCTTTGAAAATGTCATCACAGTCGGAATCGCCCCGCTACCAGATACAACTGTAAATAAGCCGTCTTGGAATTCAAATACGCCAACACTCACAATAGCATATACGTCCACTTCATTCCCTCTTTGTTCTGTGTCGAGAATGATGTGTCCTTCGGCAATATATTCTCCCTGTCGATAAGACTTTCCATGTTCTTTAACAGCCTTGCTCACCGCTTTTTCAACGTCTGTAACGCCTTCTCGTATATATGAAGAGGAATCGATCTTTTTCTTAAAATCGTTTTTTTGGTAAAAAAACATCCCAGCGAGCAGAGCCGCGATCAGTAAACTAAAGATCGCCAGCAATTTTTTCATTCTCCATTCCCCCTCGTATACAAAAGTAATAAACGGTTACAAACTATACTCCATATGTCGTTTTGTCGCCTTCATTAACCGACCAACATATAAGAAGACGGGGAAACCGACTGATGTACATAGAGCTAATAAGCTAAAAATAATGATGTGATTTCCATAACCGAGATGTTCAAGCATCAATCCTCCAATCCAAGGACCAATGGCGTTACCTATGGCCGTAAAACCGATAGAACCAAAATATAATCCTTTCATCTGTTGAGGTGCAATTTGGTCAATAAATATGTCGACCATTGAAAACATCATCACCTCTCCTACTGTTAAAATAAACATAGAAAGAAATAACATCGGCACAGCAGTAAATAAACCAAATCCGAAAAGTCCGAATGACACCGCAACAATGCCGAACATAATCGACGTGAGCGCGGAATACCGCTTGCCGATTCTTGAAACAGGATACTGTATAATGAGTACAGTAATGGCATTAAAGACGATTAAATAAGAAAAGAGCTGTACACCATCCTGATATTGCGACAAATATTGCGGAATGGTTGAATTAAACTGCGAATACCCTGTGACACCGAGAATCATCCCGATTACAGCAAATAAAAACACACGATCGTTCCTTAATACGTTGACAGCATTGCGAAGTGTTACATGTTCGGATGTATCGCTATCGTTTTGGTCAATCGTATCGTTTGAAAAAAGAGCGACGAGCAAAATGAAGTAAAGAAAATAAACAAAAGCGGTAATAAAAAAAGCGGCTGTTGATGACGAACTGCCGATTTTCAACCCTACTAATGGACCAATCGCCGCCCCTACATTAATTGCTGCATATCGCAAGTTAAACACAAGCAATTTATTTTCTTGTTTTGTCACTTGCGACAACAACGCTCGCGACGAAGGTTCAAAAAACGAACGACATAAGCCGTTTAACGCATTTAACAGAAAAAACGTCCAAACGCTCTCCGCTGTCGCAAAACCAATAAACACGAACGTCCACATCAAAAGAGAAATTTTCATCACTTTCTCTCGCCCGTATCGATCGGAAACATACCCGCCAAAAAAACCACCAAACAGTCCTACAATCGAACTAATCCCAATAATTGCCCCTGCCAACGAAGCGCTGACTCCTTTTACGCTCGTTAAATAAATGGCTAAAAACGGAATGGTCATAAACATCGCCATTCTTGCAAATAATGTTCCGATAATAATTGTTACGCTGATCGGATGTAGTTTTTTTATATTCTCCATAATTCCCCTTCTATCATGAAAATGAACTTTATGTAAAATTATATTATAATTCACAATAAATTAAAAATATTTTAATAACATTGTAGTGAAGCGGAAAACATCATCATTACTATGCAGAAGGGCGATCTCACAAACGAAAAAGGAAAGGGGATATCCTTTCCTTTTTTTGTTATCAATATTTCTCTAATAGAACGATTGACCTTTTACAAACCACGTTCTAATTTCGCAACACACTCCACATGCATCGTATGCGGGAACATGTCAACCGGCTGGACTTCGATCGTTTTGTATCCACCGTCTTCTAATATGCGCAAATCTCGTGCAAGTGTTGCGGGATTGCATGAGACGTAGACGATTCGCTCCGGTTTCATGGTGATCATCGTTTGTAGCAATGATTCATCACAGCCTTTTCGAGGAGGATCGACGACGATACAGTCAGCTCGCACTCCTTGCTCGTACCATTTTGGGATGATGACTTCCGCCTCTCCGACCGCAAATTCAACGTTTGTCATGCCGTTTAGTTCGGCGTTTCGTTTCGCATCGGCAATCGCTTCAGGAACGATTTCGACCCCGTACACTTTTCTCGCGTTTTTTGCTAAAAAGAGCGAAATCGTTCCGATGCCACAATACGCATCAATGACTGTCTCCTTCCCAGTCAACTCCGCGTATTCCAACGCTTTTTCGTACAGTACTTTCGTTTGCTCAGGGTTTACTTGATAAAAGGAACGGGCAGAAATCGCAAACCGAATGTCGCCGATATAGTCATACATATATTCCGATCCCCAAAGCACGCGCGTATGCTCTCCCATAATGACATTCGTCCGCTTCGGGTTTATGTTTTGCACAATGGACTTCACGTTCGGAACACGTTGTACAATTGCTTCAACAATTTTCTTTTTATGCGGCAACTCCTCGGTGCGTGTAATTAAAACGACCATCACTTCTTTTGTCGTTGCCCCGTAGCGTGCCATAATGTGACGAAGCACACCTTTATGCGTCTGTTCATTGTAGGCTGGGATGTTATATTGCTCGCAAATTTGTTTGACGGTTTGCACGACGATATCATTCATTTCTTGTTGGATCAAACAGGCGTCCATGTCAATAATGTCGTGGCTACGCTCTTTATAAAAACCTGCCACAAGCCCACCTTCACGCTCACCGACAGGTACTTGCGCTTTGTTTCGATACCGCCACGGATCGTTCATGCCGAGGACAGGGTGAACGGTCGCATGTTCAATTTTCCCGATGCGAGCGAGCACTTCTTTGACATGTTTATATTTTGCTTTCAGCTGTCCTTCGTAACGAATATGTTGGAGCTGACATCCACCGCATTGTTTATAAATAGGACACGCTGCATCGATGCGATCTTCACTTTGTTCATACAGTTCGATTAAGCGGCCGAAGCCGTACCCCTTTTTCACTTTGACAACTTTCACTTTCGCTTTTTCGCCTGGTAAACCGTTCGGAACGAAAATTGGAAAGCCATTAATTTTTGCTACTCCTGCCCCGTCGTGCGTTAAATCTTCAAAGATGACATCGTAATATTCATTTTTTGCTACTGGTGCTTCCATTTGTCTTTCCCCTTCCGCAAAATTGCTGTCAAGATTGTAGCATAGTCGAACAAAAAAGAACAGGTTTATTCCCCTGTTCTCATTTGTTCAGCTTTTTCTTTCGGAACAAATACGTTCATATGACGATACAAGTTAACAAATTCGCCTGGAAGCATGCCGCCATACTCGCCATCTAAATTAAGTTGCATGTTTTCTTCCGTATACACTTTGACGCGGTTTGCTTTCGTATAAATGACGTGCGGGTCATGAATATGTTCACCGCGCAAGGCAAGCGTCGCAATTTTAATAAATTCAGCTAAGTTCGTTTCTTTCAAAATGATTAAATCAAACATGCCATCGTTTAACGATGAGTTTGGGGCTAATTTTTCAAAGCCGCCGACAGAGTTCGTAAGTGAAACGAGAAACAGCATGACAGCCCCTTCAAACATTTTCCCATCGTACTCGATTTTGACATGGACAGGGTGCAAGGAAGGAAGCATTTCAATTCCTTTTAAATAATAGGCGAGTTGACCAATCATCGTTTTCAATTTGCTTGGCACTTCGTACGTTAATTCCGTCAAACGTCCGCCACCGGCAATGTTAACAAAATAATGCGTCTTTCCTTCGTTCGTTACCGCTCCAATATCAATCGGCACCGCTTCTCCGTGAATGATCACATCACACGCGCCTTCAATCGAGCGCGGTACACCGATCGCGCGGGCGAAGTCGTTCGTCGTTCCGACTGGAATAATGCCAAGGTTCGGACGATATGACGCATCAGCTAGCCCATTTACGACCTCATTAATCGTTCCATCGCCACCTGCGGCAATAACAAGGTCAAATTCTCGCTCAACTGCTTTTCTTGCCGCCTCTGTCGCATCCCCTGCCCCTGTTGTCGCATGACATGACGTTTCATATCCTGCTTGTTCTAACCGAATCAGTACATCAGGCAAATGCTTTTTAAATACTTCCCTTCCCGACGTCGGATTATAAATAATACGTGCTCGTTTCATCCCCATCATCCTATTTGTTTTATTTTTCCACTATTTAACATCATACCAAATTTTCATAACCATTGCAATGAACAAAAGAAAGCCGACTCAACGGAGTCAGCTTACATAAACATTTCATACCAAATTTTTATCACAGTCGCTACAATTAATACAAGCAAAATGTATTCGAGCGTTTTCGTATTTATTTTTTGACTTAGTTTTGCCCCGATAGGAGCAGCTAGTAAACTAGCAACAACCATCACGATTGACGGGACAAGAAGCATATGTCCACCCATCACTTTTCCAATCGTCGCCCCAATTGATGAAATGAACGTAATGGCTACAGACGAACCGATCGCGATGCGCGTCGGCACTTTTAAAATGACAAGCATAATCGGTACAATAATGAATGCCCCTGCCGCCCCAACGATGCCAGAAGCCACGCCGACAATAAAAGATAGCACAACTGCATATAGCCGATTAAATACCAGCTGCTCCGCTGATACGTCTTCACTCCCCTTCGGCTTTGGGAGAAACATTAATATCGCCGCAATTGATGCTAAAATGGCATACACGAAGTTAATGGTTTCATCAGCTAAAAACTTCGATCCATATCCACCGATAAAACTGCCGATGACAATCGCTGTTCCCATATAGGCAACGAGCCGAAATGATACGTACCCACCTTTTTTAAACACGATCAGGGCCGCAAGTGTCGAGAAAAACACTTGCACCGCGCTAATGGCAGCCACTTCTTGTGCCGTAAAGGCAACAAAGCCAAGAAGGGGAGGAATGTATAAAAGCATCGGGTATTTAATAACGGAGCCGCCGATGCCAACCATTCCCGATAAAATGGAACCAATTGCACCAATAAGGAAAAGAACAAACAAATAGGAAACTGTATATTCCATGACAAGACGCTCCTTTAGACTAAATCAGCAATACGATTTTTTAAGGCGTATTGAATGAGCTCATGTTTTTCTTTAATACCGAGTTTTTGCATAATGTTCGTTTTATGATTTTCGACCGTTTTCGGGCTAATTTTTAACTTTTTTGCGATTTGGTTGTTCGTGTACCCTAAAAACGTTAGCCGAACAATTTCTCGCTCGCGGTTCGTAAGCGGTGACTTCGGCTCTTTTTCCGCAAACATTTTTTCAAGCCGTTCCTCAGGAATATGCGTACGATAAAAGCGTTTACCGTGATATACAGCTTGCAACGCCTCGTATAAATCGTTCGTCTGGCTATTTTTCAACAAATAACCGTGAATATGATATTGAATCGCTTTTTGCACATATATTTCCTCATCATGCATCGTTAAGACGATTACTTTCACATCTTCTAATTCATCCATAATCGTTTTTGCGGTCGTAAATCCATCAAGTCCTGTCGGCATTGACAGATCAAGCAAAACGACATCGGGATAATGCTTCAATGCAAGCGTGATGGCATCACAACCGTTGCTTGCCTCCCCGACGACTTCCACATCGCGAAACCCTTCAAGAAGCAAACGAATGCCTTTGCGAATTAAATCATGGTCATCAACGATTAACACTTTCATCCTCTCCACCTCCCTCTAACGGCACGCGCACAAAAATTGTTGTTCCTTTCATCGGCACAGATGTAATCGTCGTTTCTCCTCCAAGATGAAAAACGCGTTCCTGGATATGTTTTAAGCCAAGTCCCCCGCGCTTTTCTTCAACATGAAAGCCAACGCCGTTATCTTCAACAAACACTAGTAATTCTCGTTCCGTCTGCTCAATCGAAACACGCACTTCCGTCGCTTTCGCATATTTCATTACATTATGCAATGCTTCTTGAATGATGCGATACAAATTAATTTCCATCGTTGGCGATAAGCGTGCATATACATTCGTTTGCAACGAAAATGATGTATTTGGCATTTTCGATTGTAGCGAATGAATAAGCGATTGAATGGTCGGAATTAACCCAAGCGCATCTAGACTTTTGGGGCGAAGTTGTTGGGCATATAGTTTCACATCTTCCATGACACGCCCGAGCTCCTCGCGCACTTCTTTGACATACGCATGAAGCTTCTCATCTTGCACACGTTGAATAATATTATCTAATGCGACAGAAATGCTGTAGAGCGACTGTCCGACACCATCATGCAATTCTTGTGCTAAACGTTTATGTTCCTCTTCTTTTGCTTCCGTTAGTTTTTTTACCATCCATTTTGAACGGCGCGCCTCTTCTTCTTTTTTCTTTGCCGTTTGATCGCGTAAAACAAGCAAATAATATTTGGCATCATCTTGTTCGAGGATGAGTGCTGTGCTCATTTCTACATCGATGAAATGTCCGTGATACGTCGGCATTTCTGATAAAAAATAAGGCACTTCCTCTGTTGAAATTAAATAACAGCGCTCTTCGCCTTCTTTCACATCGCGCTGTTGGCAAAATGAGCAATACGGCACTTTGTCGCCAAGTTGCCAGCCGGTAAGCCGTTTAGCAGCCGGATTCATTTCTACAATTGTTCTTTCATGATTCATGACGATAATTCCGTCTTGAATGTATGCAAAAATTTTATCTAAAAACCGCATGTTCTCACCTCTCTTCCATTATAAAGAAAAAAAGAAGAAAGATGAAAAGAAAGGACTGACAACGTCAGCCCTTATGATTGCTTCACGACTGGAAGCTTTTCTCTCGTCCACGCTAAATATCCACCTTTTAAGTTAAGCACCTGCTTCAAACCTTTTGCTTGTAAAATGCTTGCGCCAATGGCTGAACGCGCACCTGAGCGGCATTGAACAACGTATATTTTGCCTTCTGGAATTTCATCAAGGCGATCTGCAAGTGTACCGAGCATCATATGGTGGGCTCCTTCAATATACCCTTCGTCCCATTCTGCTTGATTGCGTACATCAATAAGGTAATACCGATCATCTTTTAAATATTGTTGTAGTTGATGTACATCAATTTCTTCGTAGCTTTCAACCTCACCGTTTAATGCAACGGATGGCTCTACGTACGCAACGACACGATCCAATCCAATGTAAGCGAGCGCTTTGCGAATCAGCTGTACATCTTCTTTATTTGCGATGAGCACAATATCTTGGTCATAGCTGATTAACCAACCTGCCCAGTTTGTAAATGACTTGTTAAACGGAATGTTGATTGCTCCTGCGTAATGTGCATTTGCAAATTGTTCGGACGGACGAACGTCTAAAATGAACGCGCCGTTTGCTTTGTATTCGTCGAGTTGTTCACGCGTTTGCAACGCTGGAACTTCTTCTTCATTTAAATAGGCAGGACCGATTTTGTTTACTTTTTTCATCATCGCAAAATATTTTGGAGGCTCTGGTTGACCTGTAAGCAGTAACTTCACAAATTGCTCCTCATCTTCGATTTTTAATGCCCAGTTGTTTAACTTTTCATATCCAACAGTTGACACTGGAACAGCCCCAAGCGCTTTTCCGCATGCGCTTCCTGCTCCGTGTGCCGGCCATACTTGCAAGTAATCTGGGAGCGCTTTAAATTTTTTCAGCGATTGAAACATTTGGCGAGCACCAACGTCTGCCGTACCAGCCACTCCTGCCGCCTTTTCAAGCAAATCTGGACGACCGATATCGCCAACGAAAACGAAATCACCTGTGAAAATACCCATTGGCTCTGTCGAACCGCCGCCTTTATCTGTTAGAATGAACGAAATATGCTCTGGTGTATGTCCAGGGGTGTGAAGCACTTTAAACTCAACGTTTCCAACAGTAAAGATGCTTCCTTCTTTTACAAGTTCGTAATCGACTTCATCTAAATATTGATATTTCCAGTTTGCATCTCCTTCGTCAGATAAATAAAGCTTTGCACCACAACGTTTTGCTAGTTCTTTTGCCCCCGAAACGAAGTCTGCGTGAATATGTGTTTCTGTTGCCGCAACAATTTGCAATCCTTCTTTTTTTGCTGTGTCGATATACCAATCGACATTGCGGCCTGGATCGACAACAATCGCTTCCCCTGTCCGTTGACATCCGACTAAATAAGACATGTGCGCTAACTGCTCATCGAAAAATGAACGAAATAACATATATATCCCCTCCAAATTTATTTATGTTTATTTGCTACATCAAGTAGCGTTTCGATATATTTAAACCCATCTTGAATAAGTGGGTGTTTTAACAGGCGGTACATGCGCAATAGCGATACGGGAGACGAATCGCGTTCGCGTTGAAAACGTTCGTTTGTTTCTTTTAAAATGTTGAGTCCCTTCTCAATTGGGACAATATCTTTTGTACCTTGTATCACATACGCCATCGACTCGCGATCATTAATCACACTTGTCGCAAACGAAAGGAATTCCTCTACTTTTTGCAACCATTGGACGAGCGTTGGCAACAGTTGAATGAGCGTTGCAAGCGCTTCAAGATGTTTCGTTGTCAGTCGAAATGGCGCTGTTTTTTC
Source organism: Anoxybacillus dikiliensis (assembly GCF_050613275.1). GTDB lineage: Bacteria > Bacillota > Bacilli > Bacillales > Anoxybacillaceae > Anoxybacillus. Next base: position 281,774 of record NZ_CP187112.1, on the reverse strand, counting down.
CTCAAACTCAGTAAACAGTGCTTCAAGCGATTGTTTATCGTTCATCACATGTTGAACAACCGCTATTTTTTCTTCTACTGACTCCATTGCTTCTTTTAGTTGTGGGAGTTTCTCAACAAAGTAACGAAGCGCTTCTCGTTGTTCATCGTTTTCGAGTAATTGTAACATGTTACCTCCCCCTCTACATCAACCCTTTTAACATGCCGTTCCAGTAAACGATCGGTAATAAATTTCGTTTCATGATATACATGCTCATCCGCTCTTTTGACTGATCAAATGGGAACGTTTCTTGTGGATTTTTATCATAATCAAACTCGGCTAGCACGAGCTTGTTATAACCTGTTACGAGCGGGCATGAGGTGTAACCGTCGTAGCGCGCTTTTAACGGTTTTCCGTTCATAAGCGCTAGTAAATTTTCAGCCACAACAGGAGCTTGTTTTCGAATCGCTGCACCTGTTTTGGATGTCGGTAAGTTTGTGCAATCACCCGCACCAAATACATTTTCATACGTTTTATGTTGTAACGTATACGGATCGACATCGACCCATCCTGCCGCGTCGGCTAATGAGCTTTTTCGGATGAAGGATGGTGGTCCCATCGGCGGTGTCACGTGAATCATATCGAAGCTTAATGTAAACCGCTCACTTGTATCGAGATGTTCAAACGTCGCTTTTTTCGCCTCTCCATCAATTTCGACTAATTCGACACGATATTTCGTTTCAATTTGTTTTCGTTGAATAACTTGCTCAAGCGTATCGGCATATCGCTTCACCGCGAAAATGTTTGGCAACCCTGAAGCAAAAATAATATTCGTTTTTTCGCGCACACCGGATTGCCGGAAATAATCATCAGCTAAATACATAATTTTTTGTGGGGCTCCACCGCATTTTACTTGTGTGCTCGGCTGAGTGAAAATCGCTGTGCCACCGCGGAAATTGCGAATATTTTCCCACGTGCTCTGTACATAATCGTATGAATAATTGCTGCAAACACCGTTTTTGCCGATCGTTTCTTTCAGTCCTTTAATTTGATCCCAAAAAATTTCAACTCCAGCTGCTACAACTAAATAGTCGTAACGAACGGTTGATCCTTCTTTCGTTTTTAACGTATTGTTTTCTGGTGAAAACGTATCGACCGCTTCTTTCAACCATCTCGCTCCATCTGGAATGAGCGATGCTTGCTCGCGAACAGAGTCTTCTACTTTAGCTGCACCGCCGCCTACGAGCGTCCAAAGCGGTTGATAATAATGTTTATCGGATGGATCAATCACTAACACTTGTCCATGCAGTTGTCGATTTTTTCTTAATAGCCGTGCCGCAATAGAGATGCCTGCTGAACCTGCTCCAACGATTGCTACTTTTACATCATAAACGTTCGCCATCGTTCATCGCTCCTTTTGTATCCGCTTTCAATTTTATTTTCCTAACTTAATTACATTGTATATGTTGTTAACTTATATACCCATAGGGGATTTCCCTTATCTTTCTAATACAAAAAAAGAGCGGTTGAAACCGCTCTATGCTTTATACCATTGGTCATTCATTTGCACACCTGCCGCTTTTAGTAACGTATATACCGGGCAGCGCGCTTCCACTTTTTCTTTTAACTGTCGAATGCGTTCTTCGTTTTCGCTCGTTTTGACTGCCACTTCCACAGATACATGTTCAAAATACGGGCGAACGGATGGATCACCCATAAAACCACGCGGATCAAATTGTCCTTTTACTGTGAAAGTCATGTCTTGTAAATCGAAGTTCATCTCCCGTGCAACGACACGTGCAGTCACATTTTCACACGCGGCAAGCGCCCCGAGCACCATTTGAAGAGGATTCGCTCCTAAATCTTGTCCCCCCATTTGTTTTGCCTCATCAATAACGAACTCATGTTTCCCTGCCTTTGCTCGCGTTGTAATTCCTTCCGTTGTTGCTTGAACGATAAATGTCATTTTGTTCATCATAATCCACTCCCTTTCTTCGTTGTTTTATAATTGTTTAAACCAATATCGACTTGCTATTTTTCCATAGTAAGCGATGGACTGTTGTTGAACGATAAAAGCAAGAGTAACAATGAGTGCAGCCTCAGCACCGAAAGACGTGGCAGCTAAGCCGATTGCAATCGATAAGTTGCGTAAAACTGTGCCGTTTACGAGGGCAATGCCGTCTTCACGGTTGAAAAACTGTTTAGCTACAAATGTGCTAATGACGTAGTTAATCAAATAGAAAAGCAATAATACCGCCAATGCGATCACAATGAGCTGCAAGTTGGCTACAATCATTTTTGCTCGCATGCTAATGCTGACAAACACTACATATAGCATGGCCCATATACTTAACGGTGCAAAATTTGGCTTCACTCGCTTTTGAAATTGTTCTGTTGTATATTTTTTCATCAACCATTTAAACGTCATATGTCCAAGAACCATCGGCACAAACACAACGAGCAAAATCGTACGGAATGTTTCTATGACGTTAATATCGACATATTTTCCGACCATCGCTAGCAAATACCAAGGCGTCAATAAAGAGCCGAGCACGAGACCGAATACGGTCAGCTTAACAGCTGCTGTCATATTTCCCTTTTGAATGGCTGTCCATGAAATCGTCATACCACTCGTCGGTAACAATGCTGATAACGCAAGTCCCGCGAACATGATCGGATGGTTGTGCAACATCGTCTTTCCAATGAGGAAAGCGACGAGCGGAATGATGGCAAAGTTAATCACGAGAGATGCAAACAATATTTTCTTCTCTTTTAAATGAGTTAATTCTTTCCATTTAAACCCAACCATCGTTGCATAAATCATCACAATTGTTGCCAGCAAAATAGTCGACTTTAAAAAGCTCGTATCGACAAACGTTCCAACGATAAATCCAAGCAACAACGTCGCCGGAACACTAATAAGTAAATACTTTTGCGGGAAAAAATATAATTTTTTCATCGTATCCCCCTTTCTTTTATACCCATATAGGTATCACGATATATACTATAAGGGGTATAAAAGAAATTTGCAATCTTTTTCACAAACTTGTCATATTGTTATCGTTTTCACATACAGTTTTCCCTCTTCTCTTCTTTTTATGACGTTTTCACCCGTTTTTCATCGACATTTGATATGATGAAAGAAAAAAGGTGATGAAGATGAAGGTGTTGCTCGCAGAAGATGATGTATATTTAGGGGAACTCATCGTCCATTTGTTAAAGAAAAAAGGGATCGAACAAATACATTGGGTGCAAGAAGGTGAAGATGCCTATGATTATGCCCTTGCTTCGTTTTATGATGTCATTATTTTAGATTGGATGTTGCCAAACGGCGATGGCGTAAGTGTATGTAAACGTTTAAGAAAACATAGCTATCACGGAGCCATTTTAATGTTAACAGCAAAAGATGCGGTACAAGACCGCGTCGAAGGATTAGAAGCCGGAGCGGACGATTACTTAGTGAAACCGTTTGAAATCGATGAGCTCATGGCACGACTTAAAGCGTTATCTCGACGCACGTTTGCACCGATTCAAGAAGAAATAATTCGCTGGGGGGCGTTTGAAGTGAATCGGACAAGTCATGCGCTGACGAAAAACGGAAAGCAAATTATATTAACGCCTCGTGAATTTCAGCTGCTTGATTTATTATTGCAAAATAAAGGGCGTGTGTTAACGCGTGACATGATTCTTGATCGCATTTGGGGCTATGATGCTGATGTATCGATGAAAACAATTGATGCAACCGTTAAGTTGCTGCGTAAAAAAATTGGCGATGAACAACAACAACTCATTAAAACGGTTCGTGGGGTGGGGTATACCATTGAAAAATAACATTCGATCTTTTTTCAGTCATTTCGATATGTTTCGCCGCACACAATGGCGGTTAACCGCAACGTATAGCGGTATGTTTATCGCTTTTTTAGCGATTTTTATTGCGGTTGTTTCTTTCCTTATTCATATGGTTATTACAAATGATCAAGAACGACGTATTCGTACGCTTGCTGAACAAGAAAGCCAAACGATTCAAAATATGTTGACAGAACAGTCATTGATCGGCTGGTCTACCGATCAAAATGTCATCTTTTTAAGCGAAGATCAACTATTTTTTTACGTCATTGATACGCATGGACGACTGATGATGGGAGATGAAGTAAATAAAGGGTTGCGACCGCTTCTCCTTTCTACCCTTCAGCCGTGGACGCCAGAAAAAAACGAATTAAAATATGTAGAGATTCACGTTCCTCATCATCGCCATGAATTAAAACGCTTCCGTGCAGACACATTAAAAATATTAACTGTCGCCCACCCGGTCGTTGTTGAGCGGCAGCTCGCTGGTGTTTTATATGTCGGTATGGATGTCACAAGCATGTTTCGTTTGCTGAAATGGTCTACATTCATTTTATTTGGGCTCGGGATCCTATTTATTGCGGTGGCGGTCGCTTTTAGTTATTTTATGTCAAAACGAGCGCTCATCCCTATTCAAGATGCTTACAATCGGCAACGTCAATTCGTGGCAGATGCTTCCCATGAGTTGCGAACACCACTTAGCGTCATTTTTTCTTCTGTTGAAGCATTAAAAATGGATACGTCATTAACATCTGATGAATTTAGCCGAAAAACGATTGAACGTCTAGGGGATGAAACGAAGCGAATGACAAAGCTCATTAACGACCTTCTCACCCTGGCGCGGACAGACGACGCAAAGCTACAAGTCGACAGAAGACCGTTTGATTTGCGAACGTGTGCGGAACATACGCTACAATCGTTACAAGAACTCGCGAGCAAAAAACGGATTGCTCTTTATTTTCATGCCCCTGAACAAATTGAATTTTTGGGGGACGCTGATAAATGCACGCAACTATTATACATTTTACTTGATAATGCAATCAAATACACACCCGATGGGGGGACAGTTTCCCTTTCACTATCCCAATATGTAACGAAACAACGAAAGGTTGTCACAATTTCTGTAAGTGACACAGGCATCGGTATCGCCCCTGAACACCTTCCCCGTATCTTTGATCGTTTTTATCGTGCCGATAAAGCACGAACGCGGCAAATTGGCGGACACGGACTAGGACTTTCCATCGCAAAATGGATTGTCGAGGCACATGATGGGAACATCCAAGTACAGAGCGAAGTGGGGAAAGGAACGACATTCACGATCACTTTTCCGAATGATAAACGTGCATAAATATGTTGCACGTTTTTTTCTTTTTCACCTAATTTTCTCTTTTCGCTTGTACAATTCAAACTGTAAATAACAAAGGAGGTGGAACAATTGAAAAAGCGGACAATTTTCTTCCTGCTAGGCGGAGTAATCGTTGTCGCTATATTCGCGCACATCGCCACCAATTTGATGCACATCGGTTGGAGCGGACGCATGCCAGGGGCACATATGATGGAAATGGGGAAACACCATCGAGTATTCGGTCACCATGGTCCACGAATGATGCAGCCGCACGGCATGCCGATGTTTGGATGGATGTCTTTACTCATTCAACTCGCTCTCATCATCATCGGATGGTTGATCTGGAAAACGACGAAGGGCGCTGGCAAATGGATTGGTGGTGCGTTAATGGCGATTGGGCTCGTCACGCTTTTACCAAAAGTGTTGCTCGCCGTCCTAGCGATCATTGCAGCGTACGTTTTATTAAGGGACAAAACGAAGACGACACCTGAATTTGAACCATTTGTCCCACCTATTCAAAAAGATAGCTTTTTGGATGAATGGGAAAAAACAATACAAAAGGAGGAAAAGTAAGATGGGCATTTTAAAACGCGTCAAACATGTCGTCCTTGCAGACTTGCATGATATGATCGACAAATGCGAAGATCCGATTCGCATGACAAAGCAATACATTCGTGAACTAGAAGAACAAATTGAAAAAGCGCAACAAGCACTCGCACAACAATTTATGTTGGAACAAAAGTACGAACGTCTCATCGCTGATGCGAATGAAATGATTGAAAAGCGGGCTCGCCAAGCAAAGTTAGCTGTTGAAAAAAATGAAGAGCCAATCGCAAAAATGGCTCTTCAAGAAAAAATCGCCTATGAAAAAAAATTAGAACTATATACGCAACAATACAACACATTGAAGGAAAAAACAACCGTTTTAACGGAAAAAGTGAAACAACTATACGAAACATATGAGCAACTGAGAGTGAAACAAATGCAGTTAATGACGCGTTTTTATGTTGCTGAGACAATGAAGCAAATCGATGAATCCATCACGTCTTTCCGTTATGATCATGTCGTCAAAGGTTTTGCGCGCATGGAGGAAAAAGTGATGTTTCTTGAAGCGGAAGCAAAAGCTCGCTCTGTCATGCAAACGATCCCCCCTCAATCATTTGATGCGGAAGTCGAGCAACAATTGAAACAATTAAAAAAGGAATAATATAAAAGGTGTCCGCGTTTGGACACCTTTTATACGTCTATGTCGTCCATTCATCATGAATGATTCCAACAAGTTTCCATTGACCGTTTTCTTGTTCAAAAACAAGGCGCAAACTTCGCCAATCCATGCCGTTATATTGCGGGTCAAAGCCTGTAAAGTGAAACTCAATGAATGAACTGTTCGAATATACTTGTTGAATATTGTTAATCATATTTCCCGTTCCAACGACGACGTTATTTCCGATCATATGTGGATTCGCAAAGTCTACATCATAGACGAAGCGATCAAAATAATCTTGGAAAGTCAGCTGAATCGGGTCACCTGAACCGTCATATACGCCCCACTGATACACTTGCGTCGAGGATAAAAGAGAAGAAAGTTGAGAAGCAGAAAACTGTAAATCGTTTTGAACGTCAACATGTCCATATGGACTAAAACGCACACCATTTGAGTGAACATAAGAAGCGAGTGCATTCATATCTTTATTTTTTAACGCGGCCACAACATCTAGCGCAACAGATAAAAGAGAAGAAGAAAGGACTTGTTTTTCTCCGGTTTTTAATTGCTCGTTTTCTTTTTGAAGCTGCTTATTTTTTTCTTGCAGTTGCTCAATTGTCGTTTGTTGTTTTTCAACCGTTTGTTTCCACTGCTTAAGCTCATCGGTCTGATTGGCGCATCCTGCAAACAAAACGACCATCGCACAAATTATCCATCGTTTCACAAAACATCACACCCCTTTTTCTTTAGTATAACACCTGCACAAAAAAATAGATGCCTGCATTTCGGCATCTAGCTCACTTTTTCTTGTTCTCTTTCTTTCAAAAATGCAATGAAACAGTCGACCATTTGGGCATCCCATTGCGTTCCTCGACCATCTAATAAAATCGACATCGCTTTTTCTACGCTCATCCCTTTTCGATATGGGCGGTCAGATGTCATCGCATCAAACGCATCAGCCACCGCAATAATGCGACCAAATAACGGAATGTTCTCCCCCTCTAATCCATCTGGATACCCTTTACCGTCTAACCGTTCATGATGGGAACGAATACCCGGAAGCAAATCCTCTACTTCTTCAATTGGCTGCACTTGTCGAATGATGTTTTCGCCGAGCACCGGGTGTTTTTTAATCCATGCGAATTCTTCATCCGTTAATTTCCCGTCTTTTAATAAAATATGATCAGGAATACCAATTTTACCGATGTCATGCAAAATAGCAGAACGATATAAACGGACGAGCTGTTCAACCGTCATTCCTAAGCGCTTTCCAATTTCTACAGCATATACAGCAACGCGCTGTGAATGACCTGCCGTATACTCATCGCGCGCATCAAGCGCTGTCGTCATAACCGAAATGAAACTATTTAATAATTGCTTATTTTTCTCATCCCGTTCAACGATCGCATCAATCATATGGTTAAATCCGTTCGTTAGCTGTGAAAATTCATCAATATATACGTTATCGCACATGAGTTCATACTCTTTTCTTTGTACACGGCTCATGTATTGAAGCAAATCTTCAATGCTTCGCTCCACATCTTCTGATAAAACACGCGCTGCAAATAAAGAAAACATAATCGAAATAACTAATACGACAATCGTCCACGTCCAATAACCCGAGAACGTATTTTTTCCTTCCGCAAAAAGCTTTACTTCTGTCGCTAATACAAACAATAATACAGGGAAAACACCGATGAACAATACACTTATACCAATTTTCAGTTTCATTGGCACGTATATGACATTTGTCGCTCGAATGGCCTCATCGAACCCGTTCTCCCTTCCGATTCGCATCATCTCATGAATGAGCGGACGCATCGTGCGCAACGTTAAAAAAAACTCAATCATTGCGTGAAGCATCGCTATCAACAACGCACCGCATAAAGCATAAACAACGTACATATATGGAATGCGAAGCACGTCGATCCAAATGAGTGAAACAGTCAGTGCAACAGCTGGAACGGAAAGTCCTAAAAAGTGCGGGAGAGCGATCCGCCTCACTGTCAGCAACGGAAAACGCTTTGCCCGGACAAGCGCCCAATAAAACTGTTCTTCTGCCACTTTCGCCTCATAAAAAACAGAGCGAATGGGGGCGATATCTTTTTGGAAGGCACGATATTCAATAAATAGCATGATACAAAACGAAAAAAATTGAATGAGCAATAACATAAGCAAATCTACTTGCCGAATGTTTAACGCCATCACCATTAACGTGCTACCGACACCAATCACTGCTAAAATCGAACCAATGGTGTAATTAACAAACAACTTTCTCAGCGTTTCTTCATACGTACGCACACCCTTCCCTCCTCCCTGTTCTTCTTCCATTATAACAAGAATGATAGAAAATACGAGATGATCCTTTCTTTACATACCATTTATAAAAATTCTGAAAGATTAAACATAATATTTACAAATTATACAAAACAATTAAACTACATTAACATTTCCCCCCTATAATTGCTTTTGTTGATACATAAATCTAGGAGGGAAAAACATGTCCGTTAAAAAAGTGCTCGCACACACGCTGATTGCATCGGCTGTTCTCGCTTCACCGCTTATTCCGATGACAAACTGGAGCGTCGAAGCAAAAGTCGTCCAAAAACAACCTATTCAAAAAACAAATTGGAGTGTAAACGGAACGGTGGTGCCCATTTCTGCAACGACAGTTTCAAGTGGGAACTGGATCGTATCCGTTCCTGAGCTTTCTAAACTGCTAGGGGCTACATATTCTTACGACAAAAAAACGAAAACGTATAAGATGACGAAGAAAGGGACAGTTGTTCAAGTTAAGGTAGACGACAAAGTTGCTGTAATGAACGGAAAAAAGGTAACGATGAACGTTGCACCTCAATTGATAAACAACGTCTTATATGTCCCAGCTGTAGCCGTTGTTCAGGCGTTCGGAGGTCAGTTGCAAACAAATGCTAGCCCTATTCTTCTTTCTACAAACGGGAATATAAAGACAAACAAGGTGTCTGTTTCAGTTGACGGACAAGCAACCCAATTACATGCCATCACAGTTGGTCCAAAAACGCTTTATTCCCTGTCTGATCTCGCAAAAGCATTTGGTGTGGCGATGAATGTTGATGGAAAATCGAAAACCATTACATTAAGCGGAAAAGGAAAGAAAGCTACTTTTCTTCTTCATCAACCAGGGTCGTCTGTCGTCAAGGTAAACGGAAACTTTTATGCTGACTTACATGGCACAGTAACGAAATTAGGCGGAGAAATCGAAAAAGGCGCTACTTTATTTATTGCGACGAACGGCTTTTTAAAAGGTTTAAACTTTAACCCGCAATGGTTGAGCAATGAATACGTCATCGTTACAAATGAAAACGATGAGCCTGTATCAAAAGTTGTTCACATCCCTTCCCGCAAAGTTATCGGAACTATTTCAAACGGAGATCTCTCTTTATCTCCTGATAAGAAAAAAGGGGCATATGTCGATGATAACGGCCAATTATTTATTGTTGATTTAGCTACAAAAAAAGCAACTGCACTCGGTACGGATGATGATGTAAAAATTGAGCTAACATGGGCACCAGACGGATCATCAATTTACTTTTTCAAAGGAAATAACAGCGATGTCATTGCATCAATCAACGTGCAAACTGGGGAAGTGACAAAAATTGTTGATGACAAAGTAAAATACAAATCCGACCTTCGTCTATCAGCGGACGGTACAAAGCTGATGTATACAGCCGCAAAAGAAGCGAAAGCAAACTATACGGATGAATCAAAAACAGAAATCGACACAATCGATACAACGGGCACAGAACCACAACTATATGTCGTTGATTTAACATCACAGCAAAAAACGCCAACAGCTGTGACGACAGATACAAATAACAAAACATTCTCTTTCTTCGTCGGTGATGCGATCGTCTATTTAAGCGCAAATCCAGATGATGAGAGTGAACTTCCCGCATTAAAAGCAATTGTTGGTGGACAAGAGAGAAACATGGCAACAGCGATGAATATTACTTACGTCGCCACAAAAGGAAACATCGTGTTTGTGTTAGTAGAAGAGAAAAACGGATCGTATTCTATCTATCGTGCGACAGCGCCACAGGCACAGTGGACACGCATATTTAACACAAAAACAACAATAACAGCGATTGCCCCTTCTCCATTCGGCAGTGAAATAGCTGTCACCGTCCCAACAGATGAAGGAGAAAAGATCGCTGTTCTAATAAATAACAAACTGATCGACATAACAAAATAAAAAGAGGTGGAAAAAATGAAATCGTTGTTTAAAAAATTATCTTTTGTCGCATTATCGTCCGCTTTATTACTCGGTTCTTCCCTTGGTTTAACAGAAAAAGCAGAAGCTGCACAAGCAACAGGAAAAGTGGTTGTTGCTGGCTCATCTGCATTGCTTCCGTTAACGCAACAAGCAGCGAAAGAATTTAAAAAAGCGAACCCAAAAGTATCGATCTCTGTTTCAGGTACAGCATCTGTCGTTGGCCCGCAATCCGTCTCTAAGGGATCCGCAACGATCGGAGCTTGCGACTGGGATGCGACAAAGCCAGTACCTGGATTTAACGCATTCAACGGCTTGAAAGCTTATCCGATTGCAGTCATTCCTTTTGCAACGATCGTTCATAAAAGCAATCCTGTGAAAAACTTAACGACAAAACAACTGCAAGACATTTTCGCTGGTAAAATTACAAACTGGAAAGAAGTTGGCGGAAAAGACGAGCCGATTATTGTAATTAACCGCGTACACGGATCTGGAACGCGCGTCAACTATCAAATGAAAGCATTAAAAGGTTCATCATTTATGACAAAAGGGGAAAATTACAAAGAAGTGCTGTCCAATGGTAACATGATTCAAGCGGTTGCTACAACTCCAAATGCGATCGGTTACACAGACCTCGCTTACATTAAAGGAGACATTAAAGCGGTAGCGTACAACGGCGTCGAGCCGACGGTTCAAAACGTAACGAACGGCAAATATTCTGTTTGGGGATACGGATACTTATTAACAAAAGGGGAAGCTACCGGAGCGAACAAAGCATTTATCGAATATATGCAAAGTAAAAAATTCCAACAAGGCTCATTAAAAAAATTGAAATTCATTCCAATTACAGCGATGAAAAAATAATGATTTAGCCTCCTTTTATGAGGAGGCTTCTTCTATATAGATCCAAAGGAGGCAATTGACATGGCACTGCCTGCATCGGAAGTTCGTGCACAACACGAACAACAAAAGAAAAAATACTGGTCGATGAAATATATGAAAAATAAGCTATTCAGCTACGTTTGTTTATTTAGCGCATTATTTCTCGGCATCGCTCTGTTTTCAATCGTCATTTTCATTAGCCAAACAGGTTTTCTCGTATTTAAAGACGTATCGTGGAAAGAGTTCTTTTTCTCTGCTACATGGGAGCCGTATGAAGGAAAATATGGAGCGGCAGTATTTATTGCCGGCACGCTATATTTAACTCTCTTAACATTACTCATTTCTACTCCCATTGCATTAGCTGTTGCTATTTTTATTGCCGAAATCGCACCGAGTTGGCTAAAAAACGTGATGCGTCCTATGCTTGACTTGCTCGTTGGCATTCCATCTATCGTGTACGGCTACTTAGGTTTAACTATTTTGTTGCCTTTCATTCGTGAAAAAACAGGAGCACTCGTAGGGGATGGATTTTTAGCAGCCGCACTTGTGTTAACATTGATGATTTTGCCAACGATTACTCGTATTTCTGATGATGCGATTTGTGCCGTTCCAAACTATTTACGCGAAGCTGGTTATGCCCTCGGGAGCACAAAGTTACAAGTCATTTCTCGTATCGTCCTTCCTGCTGCTCGTTCAGGTATTTTTACAGCGATCATTTTAGGCATGACGCGAGCGATTGGGGAAACGATGGCTGTCGTTATGGTCATTGGAAATACGGCCCAATTCGGTTGGGACTTAATCACTCCAACATCTGTTTTAACAAGTAATATCGTCATGCAAATTATTAATGTAGAATTCCATTCTACGTGGAACTACGCTCTTTACATGATGGCATTTTTGTTATTGTTTATTTCACTCGTTTTGATCGTTATTATTCGCAAACTTCGTCCAAAAGGGGAGTAACACATGAAAGATTCTTTATTTCATCACCATCGTAAAGCGATCACAAGCGCCATGTACAAAAATCGTCTGTTTCATATTTTCGTTGCCATCGTTACCGTAACGACGTTTCTGTTCATTATCGCGCTACTATATACGATTCTAGTCAAAGGCTTGCCAAAACTATCGATGGACTTCTTGTTAAAATTGCCTGATGAATTAGAAGCTGGCGGTGGAATCGGTCCGTTTTTATTCAACTCTTTTTACGTTCTTATTTTATCTTTACTCTTATCTTTACCTATTGGCGTCGGAGCTGGTATTTTTCTTGCAGAATACGCACCGAACAATCGTTTTACCGAGTTCGTGCGCACATGTATTGAGGGCTTAGCGTCTGTCCCTTCCATCGTCTTCGGTTTGTTTGGGTACGTGTTGTTCGTTGAATATGTTGGCATCGGTTTAACGATCATCGGCGCTGCGATTACACTTGCATTATTAAACCTACCTGTACTCGCCCGCGTCACAGAAGAAGCTGTTCAAGCCGTACCGAAAGACATTCGCGAAGCTTCGCTCGCCCTCGGAGCAACGAAATCACAAACGGTGTTGAAAGTTGTACTGCCCGCTGCATTAAACGGTATTTTAACCGGCATTAGCCTCGTCGCGTGTCGCGCGTTTGGGGAATCTGCCATTATTATCTTGGCAGGAGGAACATCAACGTCCGGATTTATGTGGGATTTTAACTTGCTGTCGCAAGGTGGGACGCTTCCTGTTCATTTATGGTATGTACAATCCGAAGCGCTCGTCCCAGACGCAAAAGAAATTGCAGAGAAATCAGCAGCCATTCTCGTTCTTATCGTTCTCATCATCAGCTTTACTGTTCGTCTGCCAATATGGATGCAAACGCTCGTAACGAAATTAAAAGCAACCCCTCGCAAAAGTTAAGCGAGGGGGCGTGTTTTAATGCGCCGCATGACCAGATGTTAACACCCAAATCGATCCTGCGACAATGACAATCGCGACGAACACCGCATATGCCATATTAATGACGTTCGTTTTTCCGTCTTCGCCTTCTGTTACGTGCATAAACATAAATAGTTGCAGTCCGGCTTGAATGACCGCGAGCGAGCCGATGATCCACATCACAATGGTATACGACACGTTCATTTTCAACGCAACAAACACGGCGACAAACGTTAAAACTAACGAGAACAAAAATCCAACAACGTGACTAATGGGATATTTGCTTTTATGTTCCATTTACGCCACCATCCCTTTTAAATAGACGAACGTAAAAATAAAAATCCAAACGACATCAAGGAAATGCCAATATAAGCTAATAATAAACATTTTTCTTGCCGTAACTGGCGTCAATCCACGTTGAAGCAATTGGATGATAAGCATGATCGCCCAAATGATCCCGAATGTAACGTGTGCTCCGTGCGTGCCGAGCAACACGAAAAAGCTTGATAGAAACGCACTCGTTTGCATCGTTGCTCCTTCATGCACGTAATGAATAAACTCGCGAATTTCCATGAATAAAAAGCCTGCCCCTAATAAAAGGGTGATAATAAACCAAACGAGCAGCTTTTTCATATCACGTTGTCGCATGAAAAAGACAGCTAACCCACACGTGAAGCTACTCGTCAACAACAACAACGTTTCGATCAGCACATCGTTTAGCTTAAAAATATCGCTCGGTGTTGGGCCACCGGCATACCGGTGACCTAATACACCATAGACGGCAAACAACGTCGCAAATAGCACAATTTCTGCCCCGAGAAAAATCCAAAAGCCTAAAATATTTAAACGGTTTTGCTCTGTTTGATACTCAAGTGGAAGCGAATGATTGACGTTAGCCGACATGATTTTCCGTCCCCCCTTCTACGTTTCTCCACGTGCGCTCTATTTGTTTAATCTCATCAACGCTTACATAATAGCCATCATTATAATCAAATGAACGAATGACAAGCCCGATGACAATACCAATCGCCGCAACAGCTGCCGCGATGTGCGCTTCAAAGACGAGGAAGAAACCTGTAATCCCAAACACGACTGCCATATAAAACGGCAATCCTGAGTTGCTCGGCATATGAATTTTTTTGATGTCGCTTTCTTTCAACGTAAGTGTTTCACCACGTTTTTTCATATGCCAAAACGCATCTAATTGCTTCACTTCTGGAACGACCGCAAAGTTATAAAATTGCACTGGCGATGCAGTCATCCATTCAAGCGTGCGCGCATCCCATGGATCGTGGGAAACATTGCGCTTCGCATAACGGAAGCTCCAATAAATGTTATAACAAAATACCGCAAAGCCGATCGCTAAAATAATAGAACCGATCGCAGATACGAGAAACAGCGGCGCAAAGCCTGATTCTGCTGAATACGTATACGCACGACGAACCGCTCCTTTTAAGCCAAGGAAAAACATTGGCATAAACGTGACGTTAAATCCGATGACAAACAACCAGAAGTGATATTTGCCAAGCTTTTCGTTTAACATAAAACCAAACATTTTTGGCCACCAATAATACAATCCTGCAAACACCGCAAACACGACGCCTGGAATTAATACGTAATGGAAGTGCGCGACTAAAAATAGCGTATTGTGATATTGATAGTCGGCCGCCGCCATCGCTAACATAACCCCTGTCACTCCGCCGATGACGAAGTTTGGCACGAAAGCGAGTGCCCATAACATTGCTGTTGTAAATTGAATGCGTCCTTTTCGCATCGTAAACAGCCAGTTAAAAATTTTCACCCCTGTCGGAACAGCGATAAGCATCGTTGTAATCGAGAAAAACGAGTTTACCGCAGGGCCTGCATCCATCGTGTAAAAATGGTGCACCCATACGATCATACTTAAAAACGCAATACCAACGATTGAAACGACCATCGATGTATATCCAAACAACGTTTTTCGTGAAAACGTCGCAATGACTTCTGAGAAAATACCGAACGCCGGCAAAATAACAATATACACTTCAGGATGCCCCCAAAGCCAGAACAAGTTTGCCCAAAGCATATCGCTTCCACCTGAAGAAAGCGTAAAGAAATGCGTTCCGTACAAACGGTCAAACGTCATTAACGCTAGGGCAACTGTAAAAATCGGGAACGCTGCGACGATAATGATTGATGTAATGAATGTTGTCCATGTAAACATTGGCATTTTCATCAACGTCATGCCTGGTGCACGCATTTTTAAAATCGTAACGATAAAGTTAATCCCAGTCATTAACGTCCCAAGACCTGCAATTTGCAGTGCAATAGCATAGTAGTTATTTCCAATTCCTGGACTAAATTCTTTTCCAGCAAGCGGGAAATACGACGTCCATCCTGCATCCGGCGAACCGCCGACAACGAACGAAATGTTAAATAACATCGCCCCGCTAAAAAATAGCCAAAAGCTAAGGGCGTTCAACTGCGGAAACGCTACATCGCGCGCCCCAATTTGTAAAGGAACGACAACGTTCATTAAACCGATCAAAAACGGCATCGCCATAAACAAAATCATAATGACGCCATGCGTTGTAAAAATTTCATTGTAATGTTGCGCATCTAAAAAGTTCATTTCTGGGCGAGCTGTTTGCGCCTTCATTAACAGTCCATCCATCCCGCCGCGGAAAAACATGAGTACACCTGATAAAATGTACATAATCCCAATTTTTTTATGGTCAACTGTCGTAAGCCATTCGCGCCATAACCAACCCCATTTTTTAAAGTACGTTAACCCAACGACAATCGCAACGACAGTCAATACAATCGCAATTTGTGAACCGACAAGAAGCGGGTCTCCTCCAACAAATATTTCATTCCACTTAATGCCCATGATGTTCACCTCCGCTATCACTCTCTAAAGCTTTTTGTTCCTCATCGTTACAAATTGATGAGTTTTTGTAGTTATCTTCACGAATAAAAATTTTTCCTTGATAGCCATGCCCGCGATATAATTCTGGATTTGTGTACGTTTTCGAGTGCGGATCAGCATGGTTTACCCATTGTAAATGCGTATCGACAAAAGTCAATCGTCCTAAATGTGTCGGCAACAACAATTGTTCATATTTTTCTTTCGTTAGTTTCGGTGCCGTTTGTTTCACTTCTTGCACCCATTTTTCAAACTCTTGTGGCGTTTGCGCTAACACTTCAAACTGCATATGTGCATACCCTCGTCCGTTAAAGTTTGTATTCCGCCCTTCATACGAACCTGGACGATCTGCAACGACGTACAATTCCGTCTCCATTTTGTTCATCGTATATTTTTGTCCAGCTAGCGCTGGTACCCAAAACGACTGCATCGTGGACGCGGAAGTCATTTTAAATAGCACAAGGCGACCTGCTGGAATATTGACGTAGTTTACTGTTTCAATATTTTGTTCAGGGTAGCTAAAAATCCATTTCCAATCGGCTGATGTTACATGAATAACAAGCGGATCTTGATCTTCATACCCTTTCGGCGGTTTTTCTAAATCATATAACGTTCTCACCGTTGGGATCGTTAGTGCGATGACGATCAAAATCGGAATAACCGTCCATACAATTTCAAGCACCGTACTACCGTGCTCTTCAGGTGGCTCCTCCCCTTGCCGTTCAGGGCGATCTCGATATTTCCATACGATGTAAGCAAACAAGGCAAATACAACGACAACAACGAGAAGCATCCACCAAATCGACCAGTTAATCAGTTCTGTAATGCTTCGTGCAGCTGGTCCTTGCGGCTGAAACACAACCATCTCACAGCCGCCAAGAAGCGGAAGCAATCCCGCTATAACTAAGGCAAACAAACGCTTCATCTGTCTTCACCTCAACAAAATTGTGATTCATTGAACAAAGAAACAAATACAAAACGAACGAATTTAATTAACTTTGTAGTATTAACACTATTGAAATGATTTTAACATGTATTGTAAAAATAATTGTGACGAAAAAAGGAAGGAAGAAAATGCATCGAGGAAAAATAAACAGCAAATTGATTGACAAAAAGAAAAACACTTTTCTCAATCTCAAAAAACGAGCGAGAAAAGCGTTATTTTTTGTATAATACATGGAAATAAAAAAAGAAATCGGTTTTCCACTCGAAAAATTGTCACATTTTCGTTAAATTTTTTTCGAAATTTGTTCAAAAATAAAATCCGCCTATTTCAACAGCTTCCGCACCCATTTAAGCGCATATGGAAAGTTTGGATAACGTAAAGGGATATCAAATTTTGTCGTTTGCTTGAGAACACTTTTGTAATGCGTAAATGCATCAAAACTTGCTTTCCCATGATAGGAACCGATCCCGCTTTGCCCAACACCGCCAAATGGTAGATGTGGGCTAGCGATGTGCATGATCGTGTCGTTTATACATCCTCCACCAAAACTAACTTGGTGCAGCACTTGTTGTTGCACGTCCTGATCTTCCGTAAACAAATAAAGAGCGAGCGGTTTTTCGTAGCTGTTGATCATATGAATCGCTTCATCGATCGTTTCAAACGTGAGAATTGGCAACAATGGGCCAAAAATTTCTTCCTGCATCACGTCATCATCCCACGTGACGCCGTCTAACAATGTCGGCTCCATCCAACGTTGCTCGATATCATATTTTCCACCATGCACAATCATTCCGTTCGTTAAAAAGCGGACGAGCCGCTCCATATGGCGAGTTGTGACGATTCGGCTATATCGCTCCTGATCGCCATACAACTGTGCGATATATGTTTTCATTCGTTCAATAAGCAATGGCTTCACGGACACATCGACAAGGACGTAATCGGGTGCAATACACGTTTGTCCAGCATTTAAAAACTTGCCCCAAACGATTCGTTTAGCAGCTAAATCGATATGAGCAGACGCATCAACGATCGCAGGGCTTTTTCCACCGAGCTCTAACGTGACCGGTGTTAAATGTTTAGCGGCAGCTGCCATGACGATTTTTCCAACCGGTACACTTCCGGTGAAAAAAATATGGTCAAAGCGTAAATCTAATAACTGTTGACTGACGTCTGCTCCCCCCTCCACAACAGCAACATACTCTTCCGGAAACACCTCAGCAACAATTGTTTTTAACAAAGCCGACATTGCTGGCGTATATTCCGACGGTTTCACAACCGCACAGTTTCCCGCTGCAATCGCACCAATAAGCGGACTTACTGCAAGCTGAAACGGATAGTTCCACGGCGCAATAATTAAACTGACACCGTATGGCTCTGGATATATGTAACTTTTTGAACCAAAGTGTGTCAATGGCGTCGGTACACGTTGCGGCTTCATCCAATCGCTTAGACGTTTCATTACAAACCGAATCTCTTCATAAACCATGCCAATTTCCGTCGTATACGCTTCAAACGGGGATTTATGCAGCTCTTTTTTTAACGTGTCCGTAACGGCCTGTTCATACTTTTTTATTGTCTCTTTCAAACGTGTTAATTGCTTTAAGCGAAACTCAAGAGAAAGTGTTTCGCCTGTTTGAAAATAATGCTTTTGTTTTTGAAGTAGCTGCTCCATATTTCTCACCCTTATCACACCTATTTTTCAAATGTTTAAAAACTTAAACATATAAAATGAAAAATTCGGCCTTTAGTTATCTAAAGGCACTCATTTTCTATAGCTTGAATTAAGTCTTTTAACAATTCAACGGCCTTTTCAATAGACAAAACATAATATCGCAATGTCCCTTTTTGCTCTACTGACACTAGTCCTTGATCGCGCAAAATTTTTAAATGATGCGAAATCGCTGGACGGGATAAACTTGACCGTTCTGTAATTTCATTGACTGTCAGCTTATCGTGTTCTGCAAGCAGCAATACAATATCTTGACGGTGAGGATCGCTTAACGCTTGAAATAACGGTATGCACGATCGAAACACCTCGATCGCTTTTTGTCCCATTCCTCTCTTCCTTTCTTTTGTTTAAAAGTTTAAACATTTGATAAAATCATCATATTCTCTTTTTCCCTGTTTGTCAACTCTCCTTTGTCTCCTCAACTGTTCCAAAATTACCTTTTAGTCTCCTACTTTTTTCCGCCACAACATTTCTTGTTTTACTAGCTGTAAAATCATGAAGCGTTACAATAATCAGCTTCAATCACTACTTATTTCCTCTACTTCTTGTCACCCATTCGCCAGCCGTTCTCTACTAAAACATCATTGAGAAAATGTGCTCATCTATAAGCAGCTTGCCTAAAAAATGAAAATGTTCGCTAGTCATCCGTTGTCGATTCGTGTAAAATGGAAGCGAAAAGGAGGTGAACAAAATGGTAGAACAGCTGCTTCATGAAATTTTGCATGAGGTGAAAGCAACCCGAGAAAAAGTCGAATCGCTAGAAAAACGAGTGGAAGCAGTCGAGAAAAAGGTGGAATCCATTGAAAAAGAAGTATCTTCCTTACGCAAACAAGTTCAAGTACTAGACGAAAAAGTGCAAGCAATCGATGGGAAAGTACAAGTACTCGATGGGAAAGTACAAGTACTCGATGGGAAAGTACAAGTACTCGATGAAAAAGTTCAAGCGATCGATGGGAAAGTGCAAACACTCGATCAAAAAGTGCAAACACTCGATCAAAAAGTGCAAACACTCGATCAAAAAGTCGAAGCACTGGATCAAAAAGTCGAAGCACTGGACGAGAAATTGCAGTTGCTTGACGAACGAACACTCGAAACGAAAGCGATTTGTGAGGCGGTCCGTCACGGTCAAGAGGTGCTCGCCGCAAAATACGATGCACTCGCACTCGATGTCCACAACATGCAAGGAAACATCAACCGCTTAACCAACATACTAGAAGACAAAGTACTCCCTGCCCTCACCGACCACGAATCGAGCATCCAAGTATTAAACAACCGTGTATTTAAAGTAGAAAGCACCTTGCAAAAGCTTGTTCATCTGTAAAACAAAGCGGCATTGTCCGATGGCAATGCCGCTTTGTCATTATCGTTTATTTATCTCCTCAAGCAATAGCTTATTGACAAGCGGTGGGTTAGCTTGTCCTTTTGTTGCTTTCATAATTTGACCGACTAAGAAGCCGATGGCACGGTCTTTTCCATTTTTAAAGTCCTCGATCGATTGTGGATTCGCATCGAGCACTTCCAATACAATTTTGCGCAACGTTGCTTCGTCGGAAATTTGTACAAGCCCTTGTTGTTTGACGATTTGCTCTGGATCGCCACCTTTTTCCACAAGTTCTTTAAAGATTTTCTTCGCAATTTTCGACGAAATCGTGCCATTTTGAATGAGTTTAATCATGCCCGCTAAACTTTCTGGCGTTAACGCAATGTCGTGCAATTCTTTTTGTTCTGCGTTTAAATAAGCAGATACTTCAACCATTAGCCAGTTTGACGCGAGCTTCGGATCCGCTCCATTCGCAACCGTTGCTTCGAAAAAGTCTGCCATTTCTTTTGTCAACGTTAATACTTTCGCATCGTACTCTGGCAAACCAAGTTCCTCAATGTACCGTTTTTTCCGTGCGTCAGGAAGCTCTGGAATCGACGCGCGTACTCGCTCTTTCCATTCGTCATCAATATAAAGCATCACTAAATCTGGCTCTGGGAAGTAGCGATAGTCTTCTGAACCTTCTTTTGTACGCATTAAAATCGTTGTTTTCGTCGCTTCATCAAAACGGCGCGTTTCTTGTTGGATCACGCCACCAGACAACAAAATTTTCTCTTGGCGTTTCGCCTCGTACTCCAATCCTTGCCGCACGAAGTTAAACGAGTTTAAGTTTTTCAACTCCGTTTTTGTACCAAATTTGTCAGATCCGATCGGACGGAGAGAAATGTTGGCGTCACAACGAAGCGAACCTTCTTCCATTTTACAATCCGATACGCCTGTATATTGAATGATCGACTTTAACTTTTCTAAATATGCATACGCTTCTTCTGGTGAGCGAATATCTGGCTCCGATACGATTTCAATAAGCGGTGTGCCTTGACGGTTAAAGTCAACTAACGAATAACCGTCCCCTGTATGCGTGAGCTTTCCTGCATCTTCTTCTAAGTGAATGCGCGTAATGCCGATTTTTTTCTTTTTGCCGTTCACTTCAATTTCAATCCAACCGTTTTGACCGATTGGTTGGTCGTATTGCGAAATTTGGTACGCTTTCGGGTTGTCCGGATAAAAATAGTTTTTCCGATCAAATTTCGTTTCCGTCGCAATTTCGCAGTTTAACGCCATCGCAGCTTTCATCGCGTATTCAACCGCTTGTTTATTCAGCACCGGAAGAACGCCCGGATATCCTAAATCAATGACGCTCGTTTGTGTATTTGGGGGCGCTCCAAACGCGTTTGGACTGCTTGAAAAAATTTTCGATTTCGTTTTTAGTTCTACGTGCACTTCAAGTCCGATGACGATTTCAAAATTCATCACTTATCCCCCCTTACAACGTTGGTTTTTGTTTATGATAGTCTGTTGCTTGCTCGAACGCATGAGCCACACGGTAAATCGTGCTCTCATCAAAATGTTTGCCGATGATTTGTAATCCAACCGGTAAGCCATTGACAAAGCCACATGGTATAGAAATACCTGGAACACCAGCAAGGTTGACTGGAATCGTTAAAATATCGTTCGCGTACATCGTTAGCGGGTCGCTCGTTTTCTCGCCGATTTTAAACGCCGGCGTCGGTGTTGTCGGTCCGATAATGACGTCATATTTTTCAAAAACGTTCTCAAAATCTTGTTTAATGAGCGTCCGCACTTTTTGCGCTTTTTTGTAATATGCGTCATAATAACCAGAGCTTAACGCGAACGTCCCAAGCATAATACGTCGTTTCACTTCGTTGCCAAATCCTTCGCTACGCGTTTGCTTGTACATGTCCATTAAGTTTTTCGCATTGTCTGTTCGGTAGCCATAACGTACACCGTCAAAGCGAGCAAGGTTTGCCGATGCCTCAGAAGATGCTAACAAGTAGTACGTCGCAAGCGCATATTTTGAATGAGGAAGCGATACTTCTTCCCACGTAGCACCTAAGCTTTCTAATACTTTAAGTGCTTGGAGAACGGATTGACGAACTTCTTCTGATACTCCCTCACCTAAATATTCTTTTGGTACGGCAATTTTTAACCCTTTAATGTCACCTGTTAAGGCAGAAACGTAATCTGGCACTTCAACATTCGCTGATGTAGAATCCATCGGATCTAAACCAGAAATGACTTGTAGTAAGTACGCATTATCTTCCACGGTGCGTGTAATCGGGCCGATTTGGTCAAGCGAGGACGCAAATGCGACAAGTCCGTAACGTGATACGCGACCGTATGTCGGTTTTAAACCGACGACGCCACAAAATGCGGCTGGTTGACGAATCGAACCACCTGTATCAGATCCGAGCGCAAACGGCACTTCTCCTGCCGCTACTGCTGCCGCGGAACCACCGCTTGAACCGCCCGGTACACGTTCTAAATCCCACGGGTTGCGCGTAAGTTGAAACCCAGAGTTTTCTGTCGACGATCCCATCGCAAACTCGTCCATGTTTAACTTGCCGATCGTTACAGCATCTGCTTGATGTAAACGTTCCACGACCGTTGCATCGTAAATCGGATCGAAGTTGTATAAAATTTTACTCGCACACGTTGTGCGAAGCCCTTTCGTCACAATGTTATCTTTAATGCCGATTGGCATCCCAAAAAGCAATCCAACCTCTTTTTCAGTTGTGAGTTTTTCATCTAGCTCCTTCGCTTTCGCCCGAGCTTGTTCTTCGTTTAACGTCAAAAACGCTTGTACTTTTTCTTCTACGTCATGAATACGCTTAAACGATTCATCTACTAAATCCGAGACAGAAATTTCTTTTTTATGTAATAAACTGTGCAATTCAGATACACGATAATCGAACAATGACATACTCTTCCCTCCTTACTCTAAAATGGCTGGCACACGGAATTGCCCGTCTTGGTGGTCTGGTGCATTTTTCAATACGTCTTCTAGCGGAAGTCCAGCTGTTGGTACATCTTCACGCATCACATTTTTCATATTCAACACGTGCGACGTTGGCGGAACGTTTTCTGTATCTAGCTCGTTTAACTGCTCCGCAAACGTAATAATCGCATCTAATTGCTTCGCAAACATCGCTGCTTCTTCTTCTGTAATTGCTAAACGTGCTAAATGCGCCACATGCTTGACTTGTTCGATTGAAATTCGTGACATATGTTTCACCTCCGATATTGTCGACCTTTCACAATACTATGATGATACCAAACTTTCGCGCAGTGAAGCAACATTTGCCATTCATTTTGCTCACGTAAAAAATCTCTCATTGACGAAAAAAAAGTGTCAGTGTAGAATGAAAAAAATTTTTGAAAAACAACTCGTATAATTTCGGAAATATGGTCCGAAAGTTTCTACCAAACGACCGTAAATCGTTTGACTACGGGGATCACTCCTCGTATCGAGTTGGAGAGGAGGAACGTACATGAAACAACTTGCTGTCGCTTCAAAAAAACAATTCGCCGATATTGTCGTCAAAAATGGAAAAATTGTCAACGTCTTTACACACGAAATCGTGCAAGCGGATATTGCGATTGCCGATGGGAAAATTGTCGGTATCGGTACATATGATGGGCACACCGTCATTGACGCCAAAGGAAAATACGTTTGCCCTGGGCTCATTGACGGTCACGTCCATATTGAATCATCAATGGTTACACCGAGCGAATTTGCTCGCGTCGTCGTTCCACACGGTGTGACAACTGTCATTACGGATCCACATGAAATCGCCAACGTTGCAGGAACGAAAGGCATTGAATTTATGCTAAACGATTCGAATAACATCCCGCTCGATGTATATGTCATGCTGCCATCGTGCGTACCTGCAACCGCTTTTGAACATGCTGGGGCAACGCTTGACGCCGAACATTTAGCCCCATTCTTTTCCCATCCGCGCGTGCTCGGACTTGCTGAAGTGATGGACTACCCATCTCTTTTACACGGAAAACAGCAAATGCTCGCCAAGCTGACAGCCGCACGTGAAGCCGGGAAACTCATTGACGGACATTTAGCTGGTCTTGATGAGACAGCTATTAACGTCTATCGTAGCGCACATGTTCATACCGACCATGAATGCGTCACAACAGACGAAGCGATCGCCCGCATTCAACGAGGCATGTACGTATTAATTCGGGAAGGTTCGGTCGCAAAAGATTTAAACAAACTACTTCCAGCTGTCAATACATATAACGCACGCCGCTTTTTATTTTGCACAGACGATAAGCATATTGACGAACTTGTTACCGATGGAAGCATTGACCATCACATTCGCCTTGCCATTCAAGCAGGCATGGAGCCGATAACAGCGATTCAAATGGCGACATTACATGCGGCAGAATGTTATCGCCTATATACGAAAGGTGCGATCGCCCCTGGGTACGATGCAGACTTTTTGTTAGTAGAAGATTTGCATGCATTTTCTATTACACACGTCTACAAAAAAGGGAAACTTGTTGCTCAAAACGGGCGAGCTACATTTTCGGTAGAACAAACTAGTTCAATCGACAAAGCCATTACGCAATCTATTCATGCGAAAGAAATAACGAAACAACATATACAAATCCCATTTCTTTATGGGAATAAAGCGAATGTTATCCAAATTATACCAAACCATTTGCATACAAAGCGACTTTTGACAGAAGTTCATGTAGTAGACGGCGTATTTCAACCGTCGATCGAACGAGATTTATTAAAGCTCGTTGTCGTTGAACGTCATCGCAGTCTCGGTGTTGGAGTCGGCATTGTCAACGGCTTTCAATTGAAAAAAGGAGCGATCGCCTCATCGATTGCCCACGACTCGCATAACATCATCGCCACAGGAACGAACGATGATGATATAATCGCTGCGATTGAACATATAAAAAGCATACACGGTGGGCTCGCCGTAGTGGAAAATGGCTGTGTGTTGGCAGACTTGCCGCTTGAAATTGGAGGACTGATGACAGCAAGAACGTATGAAGAAGTGCTAGAGCGGCTACAAACAATTCACAACGCTTTAACAACCATTGGAGCATCAGAACAATTTAACCCATTTATTACACTTGCCTTTCTAGCATTGCCAGTTATTCCAGAGCTGAAATTAACCGACCAAGGCTTATTTGACGTTTCAACGTTTCAATTTATCAATGTAGAAGTATAGGGGATTTTTTATCCCCTTTTTTGTCGAATGATGTTATAATATGGTTATGTGTAAAGGAGGTGAGAATATGAGTGCACAAGTGTTAGAGAAAATTTTATCCATCGTCACAGACATCCAAAAAGAACTACAAGACGTTCGGGAAGATCAACGAGCTATTCGAGAAGAACAAATGGCTATTCGAGAAGAACAAATGGCTATTCGAGAAGAACACAAAACATTCCGCGAAGAAATAAACTCGTTGCGGGAGGAAATGAATGCATTCCGCAAAGAGCAGCAACTCATTCGCGAAGAGCAACAAGCATTAAAAAATGGACAAAAAGAGCTTTACGATCTTATGAACGCTCTTCTCCATCGTCAAGACGAAACGGACGCGAAACTCGAGGCTTTAACGATGGATGTCCATCATATGCGCGGTGAAATGACAGCAATGAAGCAAGAAATCCACGCACTAAACGAAAAAATTGACTCCCACTACAAACAATTCAACGAACGTCTTAACAACCTCCAACTTGACGTTGATTTCACCGTTCATAAAACAACGATGACGGAACGCGAACTTTTCAAAATGAGAAATCGGTTGTTTTCATAGAGAGGGCATTTCCCTCTCTATGAAATTCGATTTATATACTTCTTTCATTTAAAGGTAACATCACTTCCAGAAATGAATGAAATTACATGATTCTCCGCCCCACATAATATCCCAATGCTCCTATATAAATTGAAGCTACAAAAACACAAGAAGGATAAAAAGGAAGCGACGTAATCGTTGCGATCCCTAAAACAACAGCCCCATCCCATTTAAATCCCCATTTTTCATCGATAAAAGAAATGAGCGCCTCTGTTACCGCACATATAAACGGAACAGCTAGTACTGCAATTGGAAAAATGGCAATAAAGAAAGAAAAACCGCTAAATAATGAGAGCGAAAGGGCAAACATGACAAACGACAACAAAACTCCTATTAAAAATTTTTTCACTCATTCTCCCCCTATTCTTCTAATTCACGAACTCGTTTTTTCATTTCGACTAATAGCTGATCAAATAGATGAACATAACACTGGCGAACATGTTCATAAATTTCCATTGCTATTTGTTCGTCGTATGTATGTGATGTTCTGTTTCGGTCTTCTAACATTTGAATCCACGCTGCTCCATCTTGAATAAGCCCTTCTTTAAACGCTTGTTTGATCGTTTTTCGCGGACTTGTGACTTCGTTGTTTCCGTTATATTCTAAGTAGCTTTTCATCCATTTCCATGCTAGTTCGTACGTAAACTCAAATCGTTGAATTGTCGCGTCAAGAACTAAGTCGTCTTTTTCCACATCACGCGTAATGCTTTGATGTAGTTTATTTAATGCTTTTTCAAAGTCAAATAGTTTATCAATGATTTTATTCATTGTCGCAACTGCCTCCCCTCGTTCATTCGTTAAAAAAATTGTCTTTCCTTCGAGATCAATATACGATTTGAGCTTTTCATTACTAATCTTTTCATAATCAATAGCATCCACCGTATAAATGATATTTGCTTCTGCTAAATCGTCTTGAATGCGGTACAGCTGGTCGTTATGGCTTCTAAACTTAATCGCAATATCGATGTCCGACGTTTCTTTATAATCGCCTCTTGCCCTTGATCCGAACAAAATCACTCTTTCAATGATGTTCGCATAATTTTGAAACACACAAATGAGGTTGTAAAATGTTTGCTCTTTTAATCCGTACATCTTTTTACCCAATCGCCCATCACCACCCGCTTCCATATTATATGAAGGATGTATACTTTAAACCCCTCTTAGCATTTTCGCCAAGAGGGGTTTTTCTATTAAAACATTTCGGATACGGTTTTTGCTTGCATATGAAGAAGTAAGTAGTCTGGGCCGCCTGCTTTTGAGTCTGTTCCAGACATATTGAACCCACCGAACGGATGGTAGCCGACGATCGCACCTGTGCAACCGCGGTTGAAGTAAAGGTTGCCAACATGGAACTCCTCACGCGCTTTTTCAAGGTTAAAGCGGTTGTTTGAAATGACTGCACCAGTTAAGCCGTATTCTGTGTTGTTTGCGATTTCAAGCGCATGGTTGAAGTCTTTCGCTTTCGTAAATGCCACAACAGGTCCGAAAATTTCTTCTTGCATAATGCGCGCTTTCGGATCGACATCTGCAAACACCGTTGGCTGAATGAAGAAGCCTTCCGAGTCATCTCCTTCGCCGCCTGTCATGAGCTTGCCTTCTTGTTTACCAATTTCGATATATTCCATAATTTTGTTATATGCTGATTGGTCGATGACCGGCCCCATAAACGTGCTTTGTTCTTCTGGATTGCCGACTTTTAATTGTTTCGTTAACTCAACGACACGGTTTAATACTTGATCGTATACGTCTTCAAGCGCAACGACACGCGAGCATGCTGAACATTTTTGACCAGAGAATCCGAATGCCGATGCCACAATCGATTGTGCCGCTAATTCAAGATCTGCTTCTTTATCGACGACAATTGTATCTTTTCCGCCCATTTCCGCAATGACGCGCTTAAGCCAAATTTGTCCTGGATGCACTTTCGCGGCACGCTCATAAATGCGAATGCCGACATCGCGCGAGCCTGTAAAGCTAATGAAACGTGTGCGCGGATGGTCCACTAAGTAGTCACCCACTTCTGCTCCGCTTCCTGGAATGTAGTTTAATACGCCTGCTGGAAGACCTGCTTCTTCTAGCACTTCAACGAACTTATATGCTACGACTGGCGTTGCGCTCGCTGGTTTTAACAACACCGTATTTCCTGTCACAAGCGCGGCAACGGTTGTTCCCGCCATAATCGCAAACGGGAAGTTCCATGGTGAAATGACAACGCCAACGCCAAGCGGAATGTAGAAGAAACGGTTTGTTTCTCCCGGACGGCTCTCCACAGGAATGCCATCTTTTAATTTCAACATTTGACGGGCATAATATTCCATAAAGTCAATTGCTTCCGCAGTATCAGCATCTGCTTCTTTCCATGGCTTTCCTGCTTCTTTCACAAGCAATGCTGAAAACTCATGTTTGCGACGACGGACGATAGCAGCAGCGCGGAATAAAATGTCTGCGCGCATTTCTGGCTTCGTCTTGCTCCACCATGTAAACGCCGCATCTGCTGTTTTCATCGCTTTTTCTGCTAAATCTTTATTCGCTTTCGCTACGCGACCGACAACTTCTGTTTTATTCGCCGGATTAATGGAAACAATTTTATCTTCCGTCATGACTCGTTCGCCGCCAATGACAAGCGGATAATCTTGACCGAGATAAGCCTGTACCGTTTTCAATCCCTCTTCAAACGCTTTTTTGTTTGCTTCGACTGTAAAATCTGTAAATGGTTCGTGTTTATAAGGTTGTACCATATGTAAGCCCCCTTTGTTGAAATTACAAAAGCGTTTTCATGCACACAATTTCATTCTAACGGATGGAGCATACATATTCAAATTTTTTATGGTTGGTAGATGTGAACAAACGGTTCATTTTTGTCCGGGCTTTTTATAATAATACTTTCCGGTCCGCGCACCGAAGAAATGTAAACGGAAATCGGCATATAATCAGGCATTTTTTCCATGAGAAGACCTGTGACGTATTGCGTAAATCCGATAACTTCTGCTTTTCCGTAAAACTGCATAACGATGTCAATTGTCAATTGTTGTAGTTGGTCATCGCGGTAAAATGCCCGACCGATCACCCCAGTATAATTCGGGAAAAATTCTTCAATATCTGATTTCAAATTTAAAAATTTGACTAAATCATCGCGATGGTTTTTTTCCGCTTCATCCGATGGAAACACATAATATTCTTCATTTATCTTTTCCCAATCTTGAATGGCGTTACTTCCCTTATCAACATAACCAACCGCAAAAAAGTGTCCTGGAACAATGGACGATTTCGGTTGTTGTTCAAATAAGCCAATAATTATAGGTACTTCCTTTAATCCATCCATTTGTCGCAAACGAGAAACAATTTCTTCTGCCGCTTTTTTCCCTTCCTTCTCCATATCGCTCTTTGAAATTTTTACCTCGCGTGGATACCCTTCTTCCGTCTCATAATAATGGACAGAATTCATCGCAAGGCCGATGACGACTCCACCTAATTGCACTTTATCGTTTCCTGTTTTTACTAAGTAGTTATGTTCTAAAATATGAGAAATGTAAAGTGGATGTTTTTTATTTCTTTCTTCATTTGTCCCTTCATTTCCGAGCGCAGGATTCAACCCTTCTCCATTTCCTTGTTTTCGTTTGAGCCACGACTCAATCGTTTTTCGATCTAAATATTGCCCTTGTTGAAATAAATATTGTGACGGAGAAAACTTATCTTGTGCAATGCGCATTAAACCGAGTTCAAATTCATCCATATCTAGTCGGGTATTTACATTTTCAACAACGAGTCCGCGCGCCTCTCCAGGTTGAAAAGGTAAAATGGTACGATAATACGAATTAGAAATGTTGTACTTTGGAATAATCGCCTTTTGTTTTTTATTATCTGTCTCTTGCACTACTTGCTCTTCTTGATTAAATTTTGGCGCGCATGCTGACAGAGTAAGAAGCGTACAAGTGAGCAATATAATCAGCCTTTTCATCGTTCACACCTGCTTTGATTGTTGTATTTCTTGAAGAAAACGCGCTTCATCCCAAATCGTAATGCCAAGCTGTTTCGCTTTTTCTAATTTTGATCCGGCGTCTTCACCTACAACGACAACATCTGTTTTTTTACTGACACTTCCTGTCACTTTTCCACCTAGTGCTTCAATTTTCTCTTTTGCTTCGCTCCGCGACATCGATTGTAACGTGCCTGTTAAAACAAACGTCTTCCCAGCAAACGTTGAGCTTATATCCGCCGTCCGTTTCGCACCTTTATATGTCATATTGACACCATATGCTCGCAAACGTTCAAGCAATTGCTTTACTTCTTCTTTCCCAAAATATGTAACGATTGAGTCAGCCATTTTTTCACCAATTTCATGAATGGCTGTCAGTTCTTCTTTCGTTGCTTGTTGAAGACGTTCCATCGTTTCAAAATTCTCCGCTAACGTTTTCGCTGCTTTCGCGCCCACATGGCGAATACCAAGACCGAACAATAAGCGCTCAAGTGAATTTTGTTTCGATGTTTCAATCGCTTGCAGCAAGTTTGTTGCTGATTTCTCTCCCATTCGTTCTAGTGCAACAAGTTGCTCTTTCGTTAACTTGTACAAATCGGCCATACTACGAACGAGACCGTGTTCAAATAGTTGAGCGATCACTTTTTCGCCTAATCCGTCAATATTCATCGCTTGGCGTGAAACGAAATGGGTAAGCCCCTCTCGAATTTGCGCCGGACATTGTGGGTTGACACAGCGAAGCGCGACTTCATCATCAAGGCGAACGAGTTCGCTCGCGCATGCTGGGCAATGCGTCGGCATATCGAACGGCTTCTCTTGTCCTGTTCGCCGCTCTGGCAATGAACGTACAACCTCTGGAATAATATCGCCCGCTTTTTTAATGACGACGTAATCGCCAAGACGAATATCTTTTTCACGAATGTAGTCTTCATTATGGAGCGATGCACGCTGTACAATCGTTCCTGCCACACGCACAGGCTGTAAAATGGCTGTTGGAGTGACCACACCTGTTCGACCGACACTGAGCTCAATATCAACAAGTTGTGTCACAACTTCTTCAGCCGGAAATTTATAAGCAATGGCCCAGCGTGGACTTTTCGCTGTCGCTCCTAGTTGCTTTTGTTGCGCAAACGCATCTACTTTAATGACGATTCCATCAATATCGTACGGCAATGACGCACGTCGCTCATGCCACTGTTCAATGTAAGAAAGTACATCATCCATTGTTTCGCATACTTGCCGAGCCGGATTTGTTTTAAACCCGAGCTCGTCTAAATAGCGAAGCGCTTCACTATGAGAAGTAAGCCCTAACTCTTCCGCATGGACAACACCGTATACAAATATATCTAACCGACGGGAAGCGACGACTTTTGGATCAAGCTGACGAAGCGAGCCAGCTGCCGCATTACGCGGATTAGCAAACAATTCTTCTCCGTTCCTTTTACGCTGTTCGTTTAGCTTTTCAAACGATTGTCGTGGCATATATGCTTCTCCACGCACTTCAATCGACACTTGTTTACGCAATCGAAGCGGCAATGAACGAATCGTTTTTAAATTTTCCGTAATATCTTCTCCAGTCGTTCCATCTCCGCGTGTCGCTCCTTGTACGAAATAGCCATTTTCATAACGGAGCGACACAGCCAAACCATCTATTTTCAATTCACATACGTAACGTACATCGCCAACTTCTTGGCGTACTCGCCGATCAAAGTCGCGCAAATCCCCTTCGTTGAAGGCGTTGCTTAAGCTAAGCATCGGCACGCGATGAGTCACTTTCGCAAACGACTCTAGCGGAGCTCCGCCAACGCGCTGCGAAGGGGAGTCCGACGTTTTATATTGCGGATATTGCTCCTCGAGTTCTATTAATCTTCTCATCAATTCATCATATTCAGCATCAGAAATCGACGGTTTGTCTAACACATAATATTCGTAATTATATTTTTCAATTTGTTGGCGCAATTCGGCAATTTGCTTTTCAACGTCGTGTTGTGCCACGTTCTTCATCCTTTCTACACTTTCGTAATCGGAGCAAATTTCGCCAATAGTCTTTTAATGCCAATGGGACTTGAGAAAGCGACATCTAGCTCTTGATCCCCATCACTTTCTTTTACGCGCACAATTGTCCCAATGCCCCACACTTTATGGCTCACCTTATCCCCTACGCGCCATCGCCCTTGCGACATGGTAGATGGACGTTGAGATGTCGCCTGTTGCTTCACTCGTTTATGTGCATATTCAATCAGATCTTCAGGAATTTCACCAATAAAACGAGATGGGGCGTTAACATGCGTTTGTCCAAATAACGTACGCATATGGGCGCGCGTTAAAAAGAGTTCTTCTTCCGCACGCGTAATGCCAACATACGCTAAACGGCGTTCTTCTTCCATTTCATCTTCATCGTTTAATGAGCGGTTATGTGGGAAGATCCCTTCTTCTAGTCCGACTAAAAAGACGACTGGAAACTCTAATCCTTTTGCAGAATGAAGTGTCATTAAAACAACCGCATCATTTGTTTGCCCTTCATTGTCATTATCAAGCTGATCGATATCTGCAACAAGCGCTAAGTCCGTTAAGAAAGCAACGAGCGACTTATCTTCGTTTATTTGTTCAAAATGTTGGGTCACTGATAAAAACTCATCAATGTTTTCAAGTCGACTATGTGCTTCTAGCGTTTTTTCCTCGCGAAGCATATCGCGATACCCTGAACGATCGAGCACATCTTCGACAAGCTCTGTCACAGATAAATAATGTTGCATTTGGCTCCAATGATCGATTTGTTCACGAAATTGCACGAGCGGTGCAGCGATGCGAGCGCTAATTCCCATTTCTTCAATCGAACTAAGCGCATTAAACATCGATATCCCTTGACTAGAAGCATACGCTGCAATTTTATCAATCGTCGATGCCCCAACACCGCGTTTTGGAACGTTAATAATGCGCGTAAAACTAATGTCATCATTCGGATTCGCAATTAGACGTAAATAAGCTAAAATATCTTTAATTTCTTTTCGGTCATAGAATTTTAAACCGCCAACAATTTTATATGGGATATTCGCCTTTAATAACATTTCTTCAAGCACGCGCGATTGCGCATTCGTTCGATATAAAACCGCAAAATCTTTATACGCTCGTTTTCCTGCATCAACATATTCTTTAATTTTCCCGACGACAAATTGCGCTTCATCTACTTCCGTCATCGCCTCATAATACACAAGCGCATGTCCTTCGCTATTTTCCGTCCAAAGCTTTTTCGGTTTTCGTTGCGTGTTATGCTCAATAACTGCATTGGCGGCTTGTAAAATACGTTTCGTTGAGCGGTAATTTTGCTCAAGCAAAATCACTTTTGCGTTCGGATAGTCTTTTTCAAACGATAAAATGTTGCTAATATCGGCACCGCGCCAACGATAAATGGACTGATCAGAATCTCCAACTACGCATAAGTTTTGAAATCGTTTCGCAAGCATGTTCACGAGCAAATACTGCGAGCGGTTCGTATCTTGATATTCATCGACATGAATGTACTGAAACTTTCGTTGATAATATTCCAGCACTTCCGGAACACGTTGAAATAGTTGAATTGTCGTCATAATTAAATCATCAAAATCAAGGGCATGATTACGCAGCAACCGCTTTTGATATTCTTTATACACATCCGCAACAAGTTTCTCATACGGGCTTGCCGCTTGGTCGGCATATTTTTCTGGCGTCATCAATTCGTTTTTCGCGCTGCTAATTGTACCTAGAAGCGCACGTGGATCATATTTTTTCGGATCAATATTGCGATCTTTTAAAATATGTTTTAATACAGACAACTGATCGGTTGGATCCAAAATAGAGAAATTCGCATGAATGCCGATCCGATCGATGTCGCGTCGCAAAATGCGAACGCACATCGAGTGAAACGTAGAAATCCATATATCTTCCGCTTGTTTTCCAACGATCCGTTCTACACGCTCTTTCATTTCGCGGGCTGCTTTGTTTGTAAATGTAATCGCTAAAATGTTCCATGGAGCAACGTCTTTTTCTGCCATTAAATAAGCGATGCGATGCGTTAACACGCGCGTCTTTCCGCTTCCTGCCCCCGCCATAATTAAAAGCGGACCTTCCGTCGTTTTCACAGCCTCTTTTTGTTTTTCGTTTAATCCTTCCAACAGCATATGTGCTGACATACTCATTTTTTCACCACCAAAACATATGTTCTCTTTTTTATTCTCCATTTATGTCGATTTTCCTTTCACCGCTTCGACTGTTTGTAACGCCATTTGTAAATTTGTATAAATCGCATTTCCTACAACGACCGTGTCTGCCCACATCGCCATCTCTTTCGCTTGTTCAGGTGTATGAATGCCACCACCATAAAACAAACGTGTGCGTTCTAGCGTCCGTTTCACTTTCTCTACAAGCGTCACATCTCCGTATCGTCCGCTATATTCCATATAAAAAATTGGAAAATGATACATATGTTCTGCCATTCGAGCATACGCAATAACATCTTCTTCTGTTACATCCGTTCGTGCGCTTGTTAATGATGCCGCTTTACATTCGTCATTTAAAATACAATACCCTTCAACAAACAGTTCTTCCCAATTAATTAAATCACCAAACTGTTTAACCGCTTCGTGATGTAAATCAATTAGCCAAGTCAGATCACGGCTATTTAGTACCATTGGAATGAAATAATAGTCAAATCCGGGTGTAATCGCCTCAATATTTGATACTTCTAATACACACGGAACAGAAAAACGGCGCACGCGCGCAAGCAAATCGATGACGTTTTCAAGCGTCACACCGTCTGTTCCGCCAACAATGATCGCATCCGTTCCTGATTCGCATACTTGTTCTAATTGTTCATCTGTTATTTCTTTATTCGGATCTAATTTAAACACATGGCGCCATGTTGTCATCTCATTCATGTTTTTCACCTCATCTCATTATAGCAAAAATCATAACAAAAAATCGTAAAAAGAAGCTGACTCATTGTGAGCCAGCCCCCTCTTGTTGTTCATTATAAATGCGATCGAGTGCCATCGCATACGCATCATTTCCGTAGTTTAAGCAACGTTTTACGCGTGAAATAGTCGCTGTGCTTGCCCCTGTTTCTGTTTCAATTTTATGATACGTATATCCTTCGCGCAACATGCGCGCTACTTCCAACCGTTGCGCAAGCGCTTGTATTTCATTGACTGTACATAAATCATCGAAAAAACGATAGCATTCTTCTAAATCTTTCAATGATAAAATCGCACGAAATAACTGGTCAAGCTCTCTGCCTCGCAATTTATTAATTTGCATATACGTCCCCCTATTCATATTGTACTTGCTTTAAGTCCGGAACGACTTGAATCCATGTTTTTCCTCGGATAAATCCGAGCGGAACACCATCTTTATAAGGAAGAAGGCGTCCGTCAATATTTTTCCACTCTACTTCCTGCATCGTTCCTTCTTGAAATAAATACCCTTTTCCACCTGATGTAAAGTCAATGTCTCTCCGACCATAGTCGTCAATAATTTGATGCGTCGCTTCAATAACGAACACATTTTCTACCGCAATCGTTGTATTCGTCTCCCGATCCACTGTCGGCTCTCCACCGCTCGAACGAACATATTTCGTTCCGTCGTACGCATAATGAACGTGAGCATACGATCGTTTAGAGTACACCACATCAATATTCGTCGCTTTTACAGCGTTCGTCAAATCGTTTGTAAAAAATGGTAGAGGCCTAACTTCTTCTTCGAAAGCATAGCCGTTTTTTTCAGCACCTTTTTTAATATTTGTAAAGGAAATGTAAGAGTTGTGCGGTGCCTTTCGTGTGTGATCGCGCCAAAATAGTGTTCCATCGTAAAACAGTCCATTGACATAATCCGCAGCACCAGACTTTAACAACGTCTGTGCCTCTGGACTCCATCCGTGACAGACATATAAAGCATGAAAGCCATTGCTTAATTCAATAAAGTAGTCTCTTGCGCTTCGAACAGGGCCAATGATTTCAGGTTGCTCGCTTTGATAAATGGCTAACAACCGTGTAATATCTCCTTCCGCAAGCACTTCATATATGATATCTGCTTTGTGTAATCCCGATTGAGGTCGTGCGGCTGGATAGTTATTAATCATCACTGCCACAGCTCGTTGCATCGTTTTTTCATTCGCTGGCATGCCTGTTAACGGAAACGTCCACGCTGTTTCCTTCGTTTCTTTTTTATTTTCCTGTTCGACTGTTGTCGGTGGGAACTTGTTTTCTTTTACATTTGACTCTGTACGTTGACATCCAATGCTAAACAAAAACACCGCCATGATCGTGAATAGAAAAAATAATCGCCGCAACATGAACCCAACCTTTCGTTTTCGTCCCTTTTATATTTTAACGCATTATTGTTGGAAAGAGTACTGTTTTATGCATGACATCGTAAATTCCTTTTGGTGTGATCCGAATGTAAGGTAAATGTGTCGACGATAAAAAGAGCAAGGTGTAAATCGGGTCAGCAAACGTATAGCCACGCGCCCGCAACAACTCTCCAAGCATTTTTTCTTCTTCTATTAACTCTTTCATCGGCTTCGCTGACATTAATCCGCCTAACGGAAGGGAAATGTCGTGAATGACTTCTCCATGTTCACATAAAACAATGCCGCCTCCAATTTGTTTCATGCGCTCAAATGCAAGCAATAAATCACGTTTACTTTTTCCAATTAAAATAATATCTCCTGTATTGGAATACGAGCTAACAAGTGCTTGCACATGTGTCGCAAACCCTTTTAATACGGTGTTCACACGCCATTTTCCGTGACGATCAATAAGCATTAAAAAGCTTTCATCATGATCGGTTGATAACTCATCAGCAGATGTATCAATAGAAATCGAATATGGCTTAATAATGACGGAGTTTTCCATGTACATCCCTAATGGCATCGAAAATTGCAAATCATCCATCTGTAAATCCCAAGATAAAGAGAGCGGCGCAAGACCATGTACGTCCCATTCGACGGCTGAAAAAGCAGAAACAGGTACACCATCACGTTTAACCCATTGTCCGCTCGCTAAAACAGAAATCGGTGTCGGATTTGAAGCATGTTCAAGAACGTTAATATGTGCAATGCGCCCTGGCGTAATGCTTCCGTGTAAATGATCGATATTGTAATAACGAGCGATGTTCCATGTGGCCATGCTGTATGCATCAATGTCACGTACTCCTTCTTGCAATGCGATGCGAATCATTTCGTCGATCAATCCTTTTTCATAAAAGGAAGGCGTCGATCCGTCTGTTGTAAACATACATTGATCGTAATGATGAATACCGAATTGTTTCATCTCTTTAAGCAGTGTTGGCAAATCCGGCCGGATAGATGAATGGCGCAATGATACGGTATACCCGTGCATTAATCGCTTATACACATCGTTTCCGGTCATCGATTCATGATCAGCATCCGCCCCAAATAACTTCATTTTCGTCAACGTACGATCTGAAGCGCCGGGAAAATGACCTTCCACTTTTTTTCCAAGTTTTTTCGCCTCTTGCATCCAATGGAGAACGAAATCATCCCCTTCTAACAGTTTTGGCCATCCAGTCAATTCCCCCACTTGTAACACCGCATCGTTTTCAAGCCATCCTTTCATGTTTTTATACGAAAAAAGATGTTCTTCTCCTTCCATTTCGGTTTGCGAATCAAGCCGGCACCACCAATACATCGTCACCGGTTGTTTTTCCATAGCGGACAAAAAAGAAAACGCTTTCTTTTTTGTCAACTGTAAAAAAAGAAATAAATTGTCGTTAATCAGTGTTGTCGTACCGAACTGTGCTGCATATTCAGCAAGCGTTTGGGGATTATATAACTGAAACGGATGAGCATGGGGCTCAATATAGCCAGGAACGAGCACTTGATTCGTGCAGTCGATGACTTCACATGAATCTAATTGCTTCGGTTTGTTCGGACCGACGTACACAATTCGGTCGTCGCAAATCCATACGTTCCCTTGCACCCATTGACGTATGTATGGATGTAAATATGTTGCGTTCATTAACACTTTTGTTGGCGCCTGCTTTCCGTCAACAATCGCAACGTGTTTGCGAATTTGTTCACTTTTCCATCGATATCGTTTTTCCATCATGATCGCTTTCCTCCTAAATCGTACCATCATCTATACACATTTTAACGGATGAAAGCGAATTTCACAAACAAAAAGGAGGATTCACATGAAACAAAACATCGGTGTCATTAACGCGATGATCCGCATTACATTCGGGTTTACAATGCTTGCCTGGGCAACAGCAAGTCTTTCTCGCAAGCCGTGGCGTGAATCGTATATATGGGTCATGATGCTCGCTGCAATGAAAATTGCGGAGGGCATTGTTCGTTTCTGTCCTGTCATGGCGTTATTTGAACGGTATCAATGCCAATGTGATCACAACGATAAGAAGGACGAAAAAACGATTCCGATTGAACCAGTCAACCCTTCGTAACAATAACCCCCTTGTATACGTACAAGGGGGTAAAAAAGGAGAGAACGAATATGATTGCTGAATATATAACAGATACGTTTTTCATTCTTATTCTTTTAATCGGCAGCCTCGTTGCGCTTAGTTTTGTATATGTTCGCAAGCGACGTGCGCGATAGCTTTATGGCCAATATCACGCCGGTAAAACAGTTGATCGCATTCAATATGTTGCATTTCTTCGTATACAAGACGTTGTGCTTCTTTCAATGTTTTTCCACTCGCAACAACAAGGAGCACTCGTCCCCCATCTGTTACCCACTCATCGTTCATACGCTTCGTGCCAGCATGAAAAATTTGCGCTTTCGTTACTTGTTCAAGCCCTCGAATAACAGCGCCTTTTTCATATTGTTCAGGATATCCTTTCGCGGCTAAAACAACCCCAATGGTTGCTTCATCGCTCCAATGTAATGTAATCGGTTGATCTTCTAAAAGCGAAACGATTACTTCAACAAGATCATTTTGTAACCGCGGTAAAATAACTTGCGCTTCTGGATCACCAAATCGCGCATTAAACTCAATTACCTTTGGTCCTTCCTCTGTTGCGATTAATCCGGCATATAAAAATCCTGTAAATTCGCATCCTTCTTGTATTAACGCCTTAGCCGTCGGCTTTACAATTGTTTCAATTGCTGCATAAACAGTTTGTTCACTTATTTGCGGAACAGGAGAATAGGCCCCCATCCCCCCTGTGTTCGGTCCTCGATCGCCATCAAACGCACGCTTATGATCTTGCGCAATGACCATCGGATAAACGTGTTCTCCATGCACAAACGCCATAAGTGAAAATTCTTCACCTTGTAAATATTGCTCAATAACAACTTGTGCACCAGCTTCACCAAACTTTTTTGCAACCATTATATCATGCAACGCATGGAGCGCTTCGTCGATCGTCATCGCCACCGTTACACCTTTTCCAGCAGCAAGTCCATCCGCTTTAATGACAATCGGAGCCCCTTGTTCACGCACATAATGAACAGCTTCATCGTAATTTGTAAACGTCGCATAATTTGCGGTTGGAATGTTGTATTTTCTCATGATTTCTTTCGCAAACGCTTTGCTTCCTTCGATTAATGCTGCTTGCTGTTTTGGGCCAAAAATGCGCAATCCTTCCCTTTCAAAGCGGTCGACAATGCCAACTAATAGCGGTGGTTCTGGGCCAACAATTGTCAAATCGATCGCTTCTTTTTTTGCCCATTGCACGAGTGCTTCGACATCCGTTTCTGAAATTGGAACGCACGTAGCAATCGAATTCATTCCGTCATTTCCAGGCGCCACATATACGTGGGTCACACGTGGACTTTGCGATACTTTCCATGCAAGCGCGTGCTCGCGACCGCCACGTCCGATAATGAGCACTTTCATCCGTTGCTTCCCCCTTAATGTTTAAAATGGCGAACGCCTGTAAATACCATGGCTATTCCATATTCATTAGCTTTTTGAATCGAATCTTCGTCACGAATGGATCCACCCGGCTGAATGATCGCTGTCACCCCTGCCTGAGCAGCTGCTTCAACTGTATCACTCATCGGGAAAAATGCGTCGGAAGCTAATACCGCTCCTTTAGCTTTCTCTCCCGCCTGTTCAATCGCAATGCGAGCAGCTCCAACACGATTCATTTGTCCAGCGCCAACGCCAACCGTCATGCCATTTCTCGCTAAAACAATTGCATTCGATTTCACATGCTTCACCACACGCCAAGCAAACGTTAAATTCGCCCATTCTTCTTCAGTCGGCTTTCTTTCTGTCACGACTTGCAGCGTTGCATCATCAATTGTATACGTATCTTCGTCTTGGACAAGCAATCCACCGCGCACCGATACGATAAACGGCTCTTGTTTTCGCTCTGCTTGGAAATCAACAGTTAACAAACGAATGTTTTTCTTTCTCGTTAAAATTTCTAGCGCTTGTTCTGTAAATGACGGGGCGATAATGATTTCTAAAAAAATGCCGTTTAACTTCGCAGCCGTTTGTTCATCCACTTCGCGATTTAACGCCACAATGCCCCCAAAAATGGACGTTGGATCGGCTTCGTAAACCTTTTGAAACGCTTCTGCAATCGTTTCACCGACACCCACTCCACACGGATTCATATGCTTTACCGCCACCGCTGCTGGTTCGGTAAATTCCGCAACAATTTGTAGCGCTGCGTTGGCATCGTTAATGTTGTTGTACGATAGCTCTTTTCCGTGCAACTGCTTTGCTGCTGCAATAGAAAACGGTGAACTGAGCGGTTTTTCATAAAATGAAGCCGTTTGATGCGGATTTTCACCGTATCGTAACGATTGTTTTTTTACAAACGTCATCGTCATCGTTTCCGGATACTTTTCTCCAACAATGTTCGTCAAATATTGCGCAATCATCGCATCGTATGCTGCTGTATGGCGAAATACTTTCGCAGCTAATGCCCGTCTCGTCTCAAGCAATACTTCGCCATATTGTTTTAGCTGTTCGATGACTAACTCATAGTCAGTAGGATCGACGACAGCTGTGACATAAGCATGGTTTTTTGCCGCCGCTCTCAGCATAGTCGGACCGCCAATATCGATATTTTCAATCGCTTCCATAAACGGCACGTTTGGCTTTGCGATCGTTTCTTGGAATGGATATAAATTGACAACAACGAAGTCGATTGGCGTAATGGCATGGTCTTGCAACTGTTTTTTATGCGTTTCATCATCTCGAACAGCTAACAGTCCACCGTGAATGTTTGGATGAAGTGTTTTCACGCGTCCGTCTAAAATTTCCGGGAAGTTTGTCACGTCAGAAATGCTTACAACTGGAATGCCATGCTCCGCTAATACGCGCTTCGTTCCGCCCGTTGAAATAATTTCAACACCTAACTCAACTAGTTGTTTAGCAAACGTAACAACTCCTTTTTTATTTGATACGCTAATGATCGCTCGTTTTTTCATGATTTGTACTCCCTTTCTCCGTCAACAATTGTTGAATGACTTGTGGATACAACGTATGTTCTATTTCATGAATGCGGCGCTCAACACTTTCTAATGGCTCCCCATCATAAATGTATAGCGCTTGTTGAGCAATGATCGGTCCTGTATCCATTCCTTCATCAACATAATGCACCGTCACCCCCGTCACTTTCACACCGTAACGATACGCTTGACCGATCGCATCTTTACCTGGAAAGGCAGGTAAAAGCGACGGGTGAATATTGACAATTTTATTCGGATAAGCTTGCAAAAGTGTAGGACCGATAAGGCGCATATATCCCGCTAAAACAATCCAATCCACATCTCGTTCGCGCAACTGTTGTAAAATCTCACGCTCAAAACGTTCTTTCGTTTCATATTGTTTCGGATGAAAAACAAATAACGGCACATGTTCACGAATCGCTCGTTCAATCACTT
Organism: Anoxybacillus dikiliensis; assembly: GCF_050613275.1. Classification (GTDB taxonomy): domain Bacteria; phylum Bacillota; class Bacilli; order Bacillales; family Anoxybacillaceae; genus Anoxybacillus. Next base: position 239,788 of record NZ_CP187112.1, on the reverse strand, counting down.
TTGCATGCGGTCGGTCACATACAAGAAGAGCTACGTCTGCTTGTATTTCTCCTTTTTTTGCCGCATCGACAATCGCTTGAAAGTTCGTTCCGCTCCCCGAAGCAAAAATAGCTATTCGCTTCATTCGATTTTTCCTCCTGCAAACGATACACCCGTTCCTTCCTTTATCCGACCGATCACATACACTTGCTCTCCAAATGATTCAAGCAACTGCACAACGTCTGGCACAACGTCGCTATCGACAGCCATGACGAAGCCAATTCCCATATTAAAAATATTAAACATTTCCGTTCGTTGTAGCTTCCCGTGTTGCTGCAGGAAATTAAAAATCGGTGGAATTGGCCATGAACCGTAGTCTATCTCCGCTTGTAATCCTTTTGGCAACATGCGCGGAATATTTTCAACAAACCCGCCCCCTGTAATGTGAGCCATTCCTTTTACACGAAATTGTTTCAATGCTTCCAGTACCGCACGAACGTAAATGCGCGTAGGGGTTAACAGCTCTTCGCCAAGCGAGCGAGCAAACGGTTCATATACGTGATCCAATTGCAAATTCGCATCTTTTATAATTTTTCTCACGAGCGAATAGCCGTTGCTATGCAAACCGCTCGATGCAAGACCAATAAGCGCATCTCCAGGGACAATCCCATCCCCTGTAACTACTTTCGCTTTTTCCGCCACACCAACTGCAAATCCTGCTACATCATATTCATCTTCACCATACATGCCTGGCATTTCTGCCGTTTCCCCACCAATAAGCGCACATCCTGCTTCGACACATCCATCTGCTATTCCTTTGACGATATGTTCAATTTTTTCTGGAATCGCTTTTCCACAGGCGATGTAGTCAAGGAAAAAGAGAGGCTCCGCCCCTTGTACGACGATATCGTTCACGCACATCGCGACACAATCTATACCAATTGTATCGTGACGGTCGAGCTTAAAAGCAAGCATTAGTTTTGTCCCTACTCCGTCCGTTCCTGATATAAGTACCGGTTGTTTATATCCAAGCGAAGAAAGGTCAAACATTCCTCCAAAACCACCTAAACTTCCTAACGCACCGATTCGAGCAGTTTTAGCGACGTGTTTCTTCATTCGCTCGACCGCTTCATAGCCAGCTTCAATATTCACTCCAGCTTGTTTGTACGCATGCGCCAACGTGCTCCCCTCCAATCCTCGTCGGATATTGTCCAGTGAAACAAGCTAAACATTGTCCGCAGTTTGCTGAATCGTTTGATCTTCCAATCGCCTGCAAAAGTCCTTCTTTGCTTAAAAACGCGAGGGAATCCGCTTCAATAAGCTGACGAATTTCTTCAATCGTGTGGTTAGCAGCAATCAGCTCGGCTTTTGTCGACGTATCGATCCCATAAAAACAAGGATGCGTAATCGGCGGTGAGCTAATGCGCACATGCACTTCCGTCGCCCCTGCCTCCCGAAGCATGCGCACAATGCGCTTGCTCGTCGTTCCACGCACAATCGAATCATCAACCATCACAACTCGTTTGCCGGCTACAACTCCACGAACAGGCGATAATTTCATTTTTACCCCTTGTTCGCGAAGTGCTTGAGATGGTTGAATAAACGTCCGACCAACATAACGATTTTTAATGAGCCCTAATTCGTACGGAATGCCCGTCGCTTCCGCGTAGCCAATCGCCACCGAAATGCTCGAATCTGGTACACCTGTAACAACATCTGCTTCAACAGGTGCTTCAAATGCTAGCTGTTTCCCGAGATTTTTCCGTGCTGTATGAATATTAATGCCGTCCACGTTACTGTCAGGACGAGCAAAATAAATATATTCCATGCTACAAATGGAGCGAGACACCCTCTGGGCAAAACGCTCGGAACGAATACCTTGTTTATTAATCATAATGAGCTCCCCTGGCTCAACCTCCCGTTCATATGTCGCACCGATGACATCAAACGCACACGTTTCCGATGCCACGACATATGCCTCGCCTAAACGACCTAACGAAAGAGGGCGAAAACCGTGCGGATCAAGGGCGATATACATTTCGGTTTCCGTCAAAATGAGAAAAGCAAAAGCGCCGCGTAAATGAGTCAACGCTTCTTTAATTCGTTCTTTTAAAATTGGTTCCCCGCTGCGCTTAATTAAATGGGCGAGCACCTCTGTATCGGACGTCGTTTGAAAAATGCTTCCTTGCTGTTCTAAACGGAAACGAAGCTCATCGGCATTCACTAAATTTCCGTTGTGCGCAAGCGCTAAACTACCACCTTGTGAACGAAACAAAAGCGGTTGAACGTTCGCGTACCCGCCCCCACCTGCAGTAGAGTAACGGACGTGGCCGATAGCAGCCATGCCCGTTAGTTTTTCTAACTCTCCGCGACTAAACACTTCCGTCACTAAACCGAGGCCTTTATGAAACTGGAGCGTTCCGTTTCCTCCAACGACAATGCCCGCACCTTCTTGCCCGCGATGTTGTAAACTATGCAGCCCGTAGTACGTTAACGTCGCTGCTTCTTCGTGTCCCCAAATACCGAAAATCCCACACTCTTCGTTTAATCCTTTGATCTCAGCAAGCATGGAATAGCTCCTTTCCATACATTTCGCATCGTTTCTACTGGGACGTGGAGAATGCATGCATCCCCACTCATCACATGAAGCGTTCCGTCATTTGTCACTTCCCCGATACATACTGCTTGAACGAGCTGTTCAAACGCTTGACGATGTTCCTTTTTTACCGAAACGATAAAACGTGATTGTGTTTCACTAAACAATTCCGCAACAACATCACCGTCGATTGTCACATACGCCCCTAAACCTTTTGTGCTCATTAAACATTCCGCAAGCGCGACTGCCAAGCCACCTTCTGATATGTCATGCGCTGATGCTACTACTCCAGCTCGAATCGCGGTGAGAAGCTGTTGTTGTCGCTCTGCTTCTACATGTAAATCAATCGTTGGCGCTTTTCCAAAAATGCGACCTGTTAGCCATTTTTGTAGCTCGCTCCCACCAAATTCTTGCTTCGCTTCCCCAATGACATAAATCAAGTCGCCTGGCTGTTTAAATGACTGTGTCGTAATATGGTTGATATCCTCAACGACGCCGACCATACCGACAATTGGTGTCGGATAAATCGCTTCGCCGTTCGTCTCATTGTAAAGCGATACATTTCCACTAATGACGGGCGTTTCAAGTACACGGCACGCTTCGCTCATTCCTTCTACCGCTTTTTCTAGTTGCCAAAAAATTTCCGGTTTCTCTGGGTTTCCGAAATTTAAACAATCGGTCACCGCAAGCGGTTGAGCGCCGGAACAAACGATGTTGCGCGCCGCCTCTGCAATCGCGATTTTTCCACCAATGACCGGATCTAAATATACGTAACGAGAATTGCAATCAGTCGTCATCGCTAACGCTTTATTTGTGCCGCGAATGCGCAACACAGCTGCATCAGATCCTGGCGCAACAACTGTGTTTGTCCGCACCATATAATCGTATTGCTCATATACCCATTCTTTACTTGCAATCGTCGGTTGACCTAATAACCCAAGCAATGTCTCTTCATAGTTATGAATGGTCGGTACGTATTCTATCATCTGAAACTCGCGATAATACGCCGGTTCTTTCGATGGCTTATAATATACAGGAGCATCTTTAGCAAGCGCATCAACCGGAATTTCAGCAACGACTTCCCCGCGGTGATACAAACGCAACATATGGTCATCTGTTACGCGACCAATCGCTTTCGCTTCTAGCCCATATTTAGCAAACACATCTATCATTTCTTGTTCCCGACCCTTTTGAACGACGAGAAGCATGCGCTCTTGTGACTCAGATAGCATCATTTCATACGGTGTCATTCCTGTTTCGCGTTGTGGTACAAGATCTAAATTTAGTTCAATACCAGAGCCTGCCTTGCTCGCCATTTCCGCTGACGAACTTGTTAAACCTGCAGCCCCCATATCTTGCATGCCAATGAGCGCATCGGAATGAATGACTTCCAAACAAGCTTCAAGAAGCAATTTCTCCATAAACGGATCCCCGACTTGAACAGCTGGACGCTTTTGTTCAGATTGTTCCGTTAATTCTTCCGATGCAAATGTCGCCCCATGAATGCCGTCACGTCCCGTTTTCGCACCGACGTACATAACCGTGTTTCCAACGCCTGCCGCGATCCCTTTTTGAATCTCTTCATGGCGAATAATTCCGACACACATCGCATTCACGAGTGGATTTCCTTCGTACGCTCCATCAAATTGCACTTCTCCCCCAACTGTCGGAATGCCGACGCAATTTCCGTATCCAGCAATGCCTGCAACGACGCGCTCAAATAAATATTTCACGCGCGGTGACGTTAATTCCCCAAAGCGAAGCGAGTTTAATAACGCAATTGGTCGCGCGCCCATCGAAAACACATCGCGAATAATGCCGCCAACGCCTGTCGCTGCCCCTTGGTACGGTTCAATTGCAGACGGATGGTTATGGCTTTCGATTTTAAAGGCGACGGCTAATCCATCTCCGATATCGACAATGCCTGCCCCTTCCCCTGGTCCTTGAAGCACATGTTTTCCTTCTGTCGGAAACTTCTTTAACACAGGTTTCGAATTTTTATAGCTACAATGTTCCGACCACATAACCGAGAAAATGCCTGTTTCCGTATAATTCGGTAAACGTCCAAGAATGCGCTCAACCATCGCAAACTCTTCGTCCGTTAACCCCATTTCCCGATATAACTTTTGCTCTTTAATTATCGCTGGACTTGGCTCAAGTAGTAACGACATGTGCGTCCCTCCAATATGTCACGATTGATTGAAACAGTTTTAACCCGTCAGCTCCGCCAAGCAGTTCATGAACAGCACGCTCAGGGTGCGGCATCATTCCGAGTACATTCCCTTTTTCGTTCACGATGCCTGCAATGTTTTGTAAGCTGCCATTCGGATTTTCTCCCTCATACCGAAAAACGATTTGATTGTTCGCAATAAGCTGGTGCAATGTGTTTTCATCACAATAATAGTTTCCTTCTCCATGGGCAATCGGGATCGTAATAATTTCCCCGCGCTCATATTGGGATGTAAACATCGTTGCATTATTTTCGACACGAAGTTTTATCGGACGGCAAATAAACGTTAGCGTATCGTTGCGCCGCATCGCTCCAGGAAGGAGACCCGCTTCGAGTAAAATTTGAAATCCGTTACATACACCTAAAATCGGCTTTCCTTCTTCTGCAGCTTTTTTGATCGCTTTCATGACGTTCGAAAAACGCGCAATCGCCCCAGATCGCAAATAATCCCCATATGAAAAACCACCTGGCAAAAGAATCGCATCAAATTCATCTAAACTTTCCGCATCATGCCAAACGTATTCAACATCTTCCCCTAATTCATCTGCAATCGCATGATACATGTCGACATCGCAGTTGGAACCCGGAAATACAATGACCGCAAATTTCACTGGACGACGACCTCCTCAATGTCATAGCGATAATCCTCAATAACTGTGTTCGCCAACAACTTTTCGCACATATCTTTCACGAGTTCATCTATGTCCCGGTCACTTTTTGCTACCGTTAATTCCATGAACTTTCCAATACGCACATCTTGCACCTCATGATAACTTAAGCTATGGAGCGCTCCTTTTACAGCATTACCTTGTGGATCTAATACATTTTCACGCAATGTGACATACACTTTTACTTTGTACATGATAATCCTCCTAATCGTTGTAAAAGTTTTGTATATGTTTCTGTTAAGTCGCCTAAATCGCGGCGAAATACGTCTTTATCGAACTTTTCTTTCGTGTATACATCCCATAATCGGCACGTATCTGGGGAAATTTCATCCGCCAGCAACACCGCCCCCGTTTCATCTTTTCCAAACTCTAATTTAAAGTCGACAAGCTGTAAGTCACATGAACGAAATAAAGAAGTTAAAATGTCGTTCACGCGGAACGCTATTTGCTTCATGTGCACAAGCTCATCGGGGGAAGCAAGCTGCAACAGAGCGATATGATCTTCTGTTAATAGAGGATCGCCTAAAACGTCATTTTTGTAATAAAATTCTACAATCGGCTTCTCGATGACGGCTCCTTCCTGAAGACCGATTCGTTTCGCTAGACTACCGGCGACAATATTGCGGACAACAACTTCGAGGGGAATAATCGTCACTTGTCGCACAAGCTGTTCGGTGTCAGATATTTTACGAATAAAATGATTATTTACACCTGCTTCATGTAACAAGGAAAATAGTAAACTCGTAATCTCGTTATTCAATCTCCCTTTTCCAGCAATCGTTGCTTTTTTCTCACCGTTAAATGCTGTTGCTTCATCTTTATATTCAATCCATAACACGCCCCCTTCGTTCGTTGCATACACTTTCTTCGCCTTTCCTTCATACAGAAGGTGTTGCTTCTCCATGTTCTCTCCCCCAGTTATACAGAATATTAGGAAATTTTTTTGTATAGGTAAGGACAGCGCCTTACCTACTGCAAACCAAGTCGCTCAAAAATCGTGTCGACATGCTTTAAGTGATAGTTGTAATCAAAGCAATCCGCGATTTGTTCCTTTGTTAAACGACTTGTAATTACTTCGTCCGCTTCAATTAACGAGCGAAACGGCACTTGTTTTTCCCACGCTTCCATCGCTTTCGGCTGTACAAGATCATATGCTTCTTCGCGCGTCATTCCTGTATCAATAAGTGCCAATAATACGCGTTGCGAATAAATAAGTCCAAGGGTACGATCCATATTTTTCTTCATGTTTTCAGGGAATACCGTCAAGTTTTTCACAATGTTTGTAAAACGATGAAGCATGTAGTCTAGAGCGATCGTTGCATCCGGTAAAATAATACGCTCCGCAGACGAGTGTGAAATGTCTCGTTCATGCCAAAGCGGTACATTTTCATAAGCTGTTAACATATAGCCGCGAATGACACGCGCCATGCCTGTCATGTTTTCTGAGCCGATCGGATTGCGCTTATGCGGCATAGCCGATGAACCTTTTTGTCCCTTTGCAAAAAATTCTTCCACTTCACGCGTTTCACTTTTTTGTAATCCACGAATTTCAACTGCAAATTTTTCAATGGATGTCGCAATTAAAGCGAGCGTCGCCATATAGTGCGCATGACGATCACGCTGCAACGTTTGCGTTGAAATTGGTGCAGGCTGTAAGCCAAGTTTTTCACATACGTACTGTTCGACAAACGGATCAATGTTTGCATACGTGCCAACCGCACCAGAAATTTTTCCAACGCGCACCGTTTCCGCTGCTTGCTTAAAACGTTCTAAGTTGCGTTGCATTTCAGCATACCAAAGCGCCAATTTTAATCCAAACGTCGTAGGCTCGGCATGTACACCATGCGTTCTTCCCATCATGACCGTATATTTATGCTCAATCGCTTTTTCTTTTAACACCGCGATAAAGTTTTCTAAGTCGCGCAATAAAATGTCATTTGCCTGTTTTAGTAAATACGACAATGCGGTATCAACAACATCCGTAGACGTCAGTCCGTAATGTACCCATTTTCGCTCTTCTCCTAACGTCTCTGATACGGCACGCGTAAAGGCAACGACATCATGACGCGTCTCTTCCTCGATTTCTTTAATGCGTTCAATGCGAAACGATGCGTTTTTACGAATTTTTTCCACATCTTCTTTCGGAATAACTCCTAATTCCGACCATGCTTCACACGCTAAAACTTCGACTTCTAGCCAAGCACGAAAACGGTTTTCTTCCGTCCAGATTGCACCCATTTCTGGTCGTGTGTAACGTTCAATCATACGTTCATCCTCCGATCTGTCCAAATCGCAAATTCGTCTATTTTTCGTTGCATCTCATCGACATCGTCAACTAACCACGTGATATGCCCCATTTTCCGCTTCGGCTTCGCTTCTTTTTTTCCATAAAAGTGAACATGAGCATCGCGAAATTGATCGATGTTTCGAATAACGTCGTCAACATGTTCTCCTAAAATATTGACCATAATTGCAGGTTTTAATAATTTTGTACTACCAAGCGGCCAATTGCACACAGCACGAATATGTTGTTGAAATTGCGATGTGATACAACCGTTTATTGTATAATGACCTGAGTTGTGCGGTCTAGGAGCAAGTTCATTGACATATAACTGCCCATCTTCTGTTAAAAACATTTCAATGGCTAGTGTGCCGACAAGTTGAAATGTTTCCGCTAATCGTCTAGCATACATCTCCGCCTGTGCAATGATTTTCTGGCTAACTTGGGCTGGGGCAATCGTTTGATGCAAAATATTGTCGCGATGAATGTTCTCAACAACAGGGAACAGCTCTATTTCACCAGAAACGCTACGCACAACGATAATAGATAACTCTTTCACAAACGGAACCCATGCTTCCAATACACATTCACCGTAAGCGAGCAGCGAGCGCGCCTCGTAAATATCATCTAAACAACGGATGACCACTTGCCCCTTTCCATCATACCCTCCACGACATGTTTTCAATACGGTCGGAATGCCGATCTCCTCAATCGCCCGTTCCAATTGTTCTTCTTCCAGTATGAGACGATAAGGGGGAACAGGCAACCCGGCAGACTGAACTGCTCGTTTTTCTTTCCAACGATGCTGTGTAATAGAAAGCAGCTCGCTTCCTTGCGGCACGTATCCCTTCTTTGCCAACCGTTTTAGTGCATCGGCATCAATGTTTTCAAACTCATACGTAACGACATCACTTATTTCAGCTAACTGATGTAACGCTTCTTCATCGCTATATGAAGCGACAATTTCAATGTCAGCTACTTGGGCACAAGGCGATTGCGGAGTAGGATCAAGAACCGCTACGAAAAATCCCATCTCTTTTGCAGCGAGCGCCATCATTCTCCCTAACTGACCTCCGCCAATAATACCAATCGTTTGCCCCGGTACAATCACTTTACTCAAGCTGATCACTACTTTCCATCACTTGTTTTCGCATCGTTTCACGTCGCTTGCGCAATGCTTCCATATACGTTGGCTCATGCGTTCCAAGAATCGAAACAGCAAGCAACGCTGCGTTTATCGCACCTGCTTTTCCGATAGCCACTGTCGCTACTGGCACTCCACCTGGCATTTGAACAATGGAGAGTAAAGAATCCAAACCGTTGAGTGTCTGGGATTTTATTGGTACGCCAATGACAGGAAGCGTCGTTTTTGCTGCTACCATTCCCGGTAAATGTGCAGCTCCTCCTGCTCCAGCGATAATGACTTTAATTCCGCGCTCTTCCGCTGATTCGGCATATGCAAACATAAAGTCCGGTGTACGATGGGCTGAAACAACTTTTTTTTCGAACGGAACATGTAACTCTTCTAATATATCGCACGCATAACGCATCGTTTCCCAGTCTGACTGACTGCCCATAATAACAGCTACAAGTGGCTGCATCTATATTCACCTCTTTTTATCATTCAGAAAAAAATCCAGAACGATGCCCTCGATCATAAGGGAAAGCATCGTTCTGGACATATTTCGCCCATGGGGTGAAAAAAGCCAATAGGATCCTTTCCCTCATAGTCCAATAATTTACGGTTATTGGGTAGAGACTTTCGGGCCATATTCCCAAAATTATATGAGGGTGCATTTCCATATTCACTTACTTCCATCTTACCAGTCATTTTTCTACGGTGTCAACATAAAATCGAACGTTTTTTAAAATAAAATATTTAATGTTCGGTTTTTGCTTAAAAATCACCATTTTATTTATTGTATCGTATAGTAAAAAGAAAAAGAGAAAGGAGGAAAACTATGGACTGGACGAAGCAATGGGAAGCGTTTTTTTCTAATCCTTTTTGGAATTCATCAAACGCTTTTTCTTCTCATACATCTGGCATCAATATGTACCGTCGTGAAAACGAATTACTCGTCATCGTTGCAATCCCAGGTTTAGAGGATGTACACGATGCAGAAGTATATATTCATTATAATACGTTAGAAATCAAAGCAAACGTTCAATTACATTTTGAAGGGTTTGAATTAATTGAAGAGGGAATTACACAAGGACCGTTTGAGCGAGTCATGCAACTTCCTTTCCCTGTAGGAGAAAAAGTCGATGCCGTATACGAGAATGGGCTACTTTTTATTCATCTTCACCGCCTCGTTCCTGATCATATAAAAAGAAAAGTGGAAATTAAATAAAAAACGAGCTAACCAATTTCGGTTAGCTCTTCACTATGGGGGAGAGGATTGTAAAAGCGTTAAACGCAAATACATGGACAAAAAAAGTTAGAGAACAAAATGGATATGCTCTCTAACTTGCTATGTCCGCCCGGCAACGTCCTACTCTCGCAGGCGGTGTCCCGCCAACTACCATCGGCGCTGGAGAGCTTAACTTCCGTGTTCGGGATGGGAACGGGTGTGACCTCTCCGCCATCGCCACCGAGCAAACATGCTTTTTCATAGCGCCATGTCAGGCGTGAAGGATTATTCCTTCAAAACTAGATAACAGGAGTTCAGACGTTTTCTTGACTACGTCAAGAACCGTTCTCCGCTTTTCTTGTGTGCTTAGTTAAGCCCTCGATCGATTAGTATCCGTCAGCTGCACGTGTCGCCACGCTTCCACCTCGGACCTATCAACCTTGTCATCTTCAAGGGATCTTACTCGCTTGACGCGATGGGAAATCTCATCTTGAGGGGGGCTTCACGCTTAGATGCTTTCAGCGCTTATCCCTTCCGCACATAGCTACCCAGCTGTGCCCCTGGCGGGACAACTGGTACACCAGCGGTGCGTCCATCCCGGTCCTCTCGTACTAAGGACAGCTCCTCTCAAATTTCCTACGCCCGCGACGGATAGGGACCGAACTGTCTCACGACGTTCTGAACCCAGCTCGCGTACCGCTTTAATGGGCGAACAGCCCAACCCTTGGGACCGACTACAGCCCCAGGATGCGATGAGCCGACATCGAGGTGCCAAACCTCCCCGTCGATGTGGACTCTTGGGGGAGATAAGCCTGTTATCCCCGGGGTAGCTTTTATCCGTTGAGCGATGGCCCTTCCATTCGGAACCACCGGATCACTAAGCCCGACTTTCGTCCCTGCTCGACTTGTAGGTCTCGCAGTCAAGCTCCCTTCTGCCTTTACACTCTTCGAATGATTTCCAACCATTCTGAGGGAACCTTTGGGCGCCTCCGTTACGCTTTGGGAGGCGACCGCCCCAGTCAAACTGCCCACCTGACACTGTCTCCCACCCCGATCAGGGGTGCGGGTTAGAATCTCAGTACGACAAGGGTGGTATCCCAACGGCGACTCCACCTAGACTGGCGTCCAGGCTTCTCAGTCTCCCACCTATGCTGTACATGTCGCACCAACATTCAATATCAGGCTGCAGTAAAGCTCCACGGGGTCTTTCCGTCCTGTCGCGGGTAACCTGCATCTTCACAGGTACTATGATTTCACCGGGTCTCTCGTTGAGACAGTGCCCAAGTCGTTACACCTTTCGTGCGGGTCGGAACTTACCCGACAAGGAATTTCGCTACCTTAGGACCGTTATAGTTACGGCCGCCGTTTACTGGGGCTTCGGTTCGCACCTTCGCTTGCGCTAAGCGCTCCCCTTAACCTTCCAGCACCGGGCAGGTGTCAGCCCCTATACTTCGCCTTACGGCTTCGCAGAGACCTGTGTTTTTGATAAACAGTCGCTTGGGCCTTTTCACTGCGGCTCCCCTGGGCTATTCACCCGAGGGAGCACCCCTTCTCCCGAAGTTACGGGGTCATTTTGCCGAGTTCCTTAACGAGAGTTCTCCCGCGCACCTTAGGATTCTCTCCTCGCCTACCTGTGTCGGTTTGCGGTACGGGCACCTCTCACCTCGCTAGAGGCTTTTCTTGGCAGTGTGGAATCAGGCACTTCGGTACTTCATTTCCCTCGCCATCACAGCTCAGCCTACTCAAGCGGATTTGCCTACTTGAGGCGCCTAACTGCTTGGACGCGCACAACCAGTCGCGCGCTGACCCTATCCTCCTGCGTCCCCCCATTGCTCAAACGGTGAGGAGGTGGTACAGGAATATCAACCTGTTGTCCATCGCCTACGCCTTTCGGCCTCGGCTTAGGTCCCGACTAACCCTGAGCGGACGAGCCTTCCTCAGGAAACCTTAGGCTTTCGGTGCAGAGGATTCTCACCTCTGTTTTCGCTACTCACACCGGCATTCTCACTTCTAAGCGCTCCACTAGTCCTTCCGGTCTAGCTTCGACGCCCTTAGAACGCTCCCCTACCGACGACGCAAGTCGTCCCACAGCTTCGGTGATACGTTTAGCCCCGGTACATTTTCGGCGCAGAGTCACTCGACCAGTGAGCTATTACGCACTCTTTAAATGGTGGCTGCTTCTA